>NZ_KV816924.1:258534-283362 GCF_001814485.1 Rothia sp. HMSC066G07
GCAGGTCAACGCAGAATCGAGTGCTTCCACCTCCGCGAGCACTGAATCGGCAAGCACTGAAGCTTCTGTAACTCCCACTGCTACTCCTTCGCCCACCCCGACCGGTCCGTCTGGCTCCGAAATCGAACTGATTTACGCGAGCATGGACGTGAACCGCAACTCGCAGGAAGCCGCTGAGGCAACCGATAAAGCTGCGCACGCCGCATTGGAGCAGCATTTCCGTCTTTGGAATGCCTGGAGGCACGGGGATATCGAACACACCAGCGATGAGGAGCTGGTCCGGTACGTACATAAAGACGTGCTCGAAAGCGTGAAGAAGACTGTGGAGAATTTTTATGAGCTCTCTCAGGAAGCTCCCGCGAACGGCGATATTATCTTCCGTGATGCTAAGACAAAAGAGATTTACGGAAGCATCAAGGATGACGGGTCACGCGTATACAATACCGGCGTGGTTATCACCTACTGTGAAGACTGGAGTGATCTTCGCCGGGTAGATGGTGAGAAAGTTGATTCACCTCTGCAGACGCGAGAAATCACTTTTATTCGTCGCGCAGAGGATGGTGCGTTCGTTATTGCCAAGATGCGAACCGTACATAAAGGTTGCGACAACCAAGCAAACGCTACGAGCGAGGCGATCGCATCCGCTCAAAGCGAGTAGCTAATACTGCACGAGGCGCATACCGGGCACGCAGGGCGGGGGCTCCGTCCTCAAGGCGCTCAGCGCCGCAGAGGGGGCACTCCCCCGCCCGCGTTGTCCGGTGAAGCCTCGAACGTTAACCCTACCCACGGGCTCCAGTGCACCTCCCGACATATCTCAGCCGGTACCACCGAACCCAGCGAGCGCATCCGTACCCAATACGGACCCCACGCAGAACCGCACCAACCGAAGAAGCGTAGACACAGAAAACCCCCGCCGTCCTGTAGCGAACTACAGCACGGCGGGGGTTTCACGTACGCTCCCCTGCGGGCGCATCCTCAACAGCAGCAAGCAACCAACCAGCTACGGGCTGGCGGGCAGGCCGCGGCGGGACGTCTTACGCGAGCAGGGTCGGCTTCACCTGACGGAGCTTATCCAGCAGACCGTTCACGAACTTCGGAGATTCATTCGTGGACAGCACACGCGCCAGACCGACAGCCTCAGAAATTGCGACAGCATCCGGAACTTCGTCATTGTACAGAAGCTCCCAAGTGCCAATACGCAGCACGGCACGGTCCACGGCGGGCATACGCTCGAAGGACCAGTCACGGGCGTAAGTCTCCACAAACTCGCGGATTTCTTCGTCGTGGTCGCGGACGCCACGAATGATTTCCTCAGAGTAAGCAGAGATCTGCGCTACCGTGTACAGTCGGCGGCGGCGGAGTACCTCAATATAATCTTCGTTGCGCTGATCGGCCTCGAAGAGCACTTCGAGGGCGCGCAATCGGGCTTTAGTACGCGAATTCATTAGTCGTTCACGCGACCGAGGTACTCACCGGTGCGGGTATCAACCTTGACCTTGGTGCCGGTCTCCAGGAACAGGGGAACCTGAATCTCGTAGCCGGTCTCAACGGTTGCGGGCTTGGTGCCGCCGGTGGAGCGGTCACCCTGCAGGCCGGGCTCGGTGTAGGTGATTTCGAGGACCACGGATGCGGGCAGCTCGATGTACAGGGGGCTACCCTCGTGCATTGCGATGGTTGCGGTCTGGGACTCGAGCATGTAGTTTGCTGCGTCGCCGACAACGGTTGCGGGAACGTTGATCTGGTCGTAGGTCTTCATGTCCATGAAGACGTAGTCGTCGCCGTCCTGGTACAGGTACTGGTAGTCGGAGCGGTCAACGGTTGCGGTTTCAATCTTAGCGCCAGCGTTGAAGGTACGGTCGACGACCTTGCCGGAGGTAACGTTGCGCAGCTTGGTGCGGACGAACGCGCCACCCTTACCGGGCTTAACGTGCTGGAACTCTACGACGGACCAGAGGTTGCCGTCAATCTTCAGGACGGCGCCGTTCTTAATATCGGTAGTGGATGCCATGGGGCTCTCCTTCGTGTCATCGACGCTCACGCCGTAGTGGTACCCGGCGAGGCGCTAAGTTTTCAATGAGCAAAAATATGTCCCGTACATTCTACAGGATGCGCACGAATTTGCCTAGCAGGGGCACCACAGTTTTTCTGTGGCACCCCGCCCGGCTGGCGCGTATTAGCAAACACGCGCCGGGTGCATCCGGTGAATGTACGGGACCCGTCACTTACTCGGTAATCTCCTGGTAGGTCATGTACAGGATCGAGTCGTCCGGCACCTCGTAGACGCGCGGGCGAGCCAGACCGTCAAGAATGATGAAGCGCAGCAGGTTGCCGCGTGCCTTCTTGTCGCGGCGCATTGCTTCGAGCAGCTGGGGCCATGCGTCTGCCTTGTAGGAGGTGGGCAGGCCCAGGGATTCGAGGATGCGGCGGGTGCGTGCCACGAGTTCTTCGTCGGCGTGGCCGGTTGCCAGCGCCAGTTCGGCGGCGTAGACCATGCCAACGGACACTGCCGCGCCGTGACGCCACTGGTAACGCTCGTTGCGTTCGATGGCGTGGGCGAGGGTGTGGCCGTAGTTCAGGATTTCGCGGCGGCCGGATTCGCGCAGGTCCTCGGAGACGACCTCCGCCTTCACGCGCACACTGCGTTCAATGAGTTCACGCATCACGGCGGACTGCGAGTCGCGTACGGCGTTCGGGTTCGCCTCAATCAGGTCGAGAATTTCGGGGTCTGCGATGAAGCCGCACTTGACGACCTCACCCATGCCGGTCAGTAGCTCATGCTCGGGCAGGGTGCGCAGGGTGCCGATTTCGCAGAGCACTGCGGCGGGCGGCCAGAACGCGCCGACCAGGTTCTTACCCTCGGCGGTGTTGATGCCGGTCTTACCGCCCACGGCAGCGTCCACCATGCCGAGCAGGGTGGTCGGAATGTGAATAACGCGCACGCCGCGCAGCCAGGTTGCCGCGACGAAGCCGGCAACGTCGGTAATGGCGCCGCCGCCCACGGAGATGATCGCGTCGGTGCGGGTGAAGTCGTTCTGACCGAGCACCTGCCAGCAGAACGCCGCCACCTGGTAGTGCTTTGCCTCCTCAGCGTCTGGGATTTCGGCGCTGAACGATTCGTAGCCCATGGCGCGCAGGTCTTCCATGACCAGCTCACCGGTGGAACGCAGGGCACGCGGGTGAATCACGAGCACCTTCTTGGTGCGGTTGCCCAGAATTTCGGGGATTTTACCGAGCAGGTTGTGGCCGATGAGAACCTCATAGTTCTCACGCGGGGAGCTGCCGGTCACCGGGATGCGGGTGATATCTTCCGCGCCGGAGGCACCGAAAGTGGGGGTGGGCTGAGTGCTCATCGTGTGTCCTTTCACAGGTGAGGGGTTATGCTTGGGGGCGCTGCGCGCGGGAGGCGCGGGTTGCGGTCACGTACGCCTGGATTTCGGCGGTCATCTCGGTGATGGGGCGGCCGCCTCGTGCGTCCAGGGTGAAGTGCGCCAGCTCTTCGTATCGGCTGCGGCGACGCTCAAAAATGTCGGTCCACCGCTCCACCGGGTTCGGTTGCAGCAGCGGGCGGGTCTTATTGCCGGTAATGCGCGGGGTGACGGTCTCGGCGTCAACCAGGATGTACACCACACACTCGTCCTTGAGCAGCTCCGCGACCGAGTCGGTCATGGGCGCGCCACCGCCCAGGGAGAACACCGTGTTGCGGTACACGGGCGAGGTGAGGACCTCTTCGATGGTTTTGCGTTCGAGCTCGCGGAAATACGCCTCACCGAAGATCTCGAAGATTTCGGAGACTTCGCCGTAGCGTTCCACGATGAGCTGGTCGGCGTCGAGGAACTCGTAGCCGTAGAAACGCGCCAGGTGCGTACCAATGTAGGTCTTACCTGCCGCCATGGGGCCAATGAGCACGATGGGGCGAGAGCGTTCCGCAAAGTTCTCGTGCATTTCACGCACCTGCTGCGGGTGGATGCGAGCACCGGCGGACTCGTCTTCTGCGAGCGCCTCTGCGGGGACGGTGAGCTCTGCAGGGACGGTGAGCTCTGCGGGTGCCACAGATTCAGCCGGGGTTGCGGGCAGCTCGGAAGCGTCGAGGGGTTTCTCCCCCGCCTGGTTCTCTTCTTCCGCGGGGGGCGCGGCAGGTTCGGTGGGCGCGGCAACCTGAACCTTGCCGAACAGCGCCGGAGTCGGACGAACCGGCTTGGCGGGTTCAGCCGCAGGCACAGCTACAGGGGCTGCGGGAACAGAAGCGCTCTCCCCCGCCGCAGGCTGAGCCTGCTTTACAGGCGCCGGCTTGGGCGCGGCAGGTTTCGGTGCAGCCGGTTTTGGAGCTGCAGGCATAGGCGCAGTCGGCTTGGGCGCTTCCGCCTTCGCGGGCTCCTTGCCGGGTTCCTCTTCGGCGGTGCCCATGCCCTGCAGGGCGCTGAGCAGCTTCAGGCGCAGGTCCTCGTCCAGGCCGAGCGCCGGGTCGGCGTCCTCAGATACCGAGGAGGCGTACAGGCGCACACCCTGCGTGCTCGCCGTAGCGGCGGCGGGCAGGGGACGGGCGCCAGAACGCATCAGGTCAGCGGGGGTGGGCACGCGAGAAGCCGGGCGCACAGAAGAAACTGACGCGGAAGAAACCGATGCGTCAGCCTCATGCGCAGCCGTCTCACGAACCCCAGTGCCCGCAGCCTCAACAGCCTGCTCAGCCGCAGCAGATACACCGGATTCTGCGCCGGGTTCCGGGCGCGGCGAAGCGCCCCCTCGCGCACGCTGCGTCGCCGCAGCAATACGCGCAAGGGGGCTCGAAGCGACCGGGCGAACACCCTGCTCCACAGAAACCTCCCCGGAACCGCGACCCTTCGCGCCGCGGCCCTCAGACTCCGCCGGAAGGGGCACTACGCGTCCCAACCAGCCACGTTAGACTCCCACGCCAGAGACGCCGGAATAGCGTCCAGGTAGGAATCCATGTTGCGGCGAGTCTCACCAATCGAGTCGCCGCCGAACTTCTCCAGTGCCGCCTCAGCGAGCACCAGGGCGACCATAGCCTCCGCCACCACGCCGGCGGCGGGAACGGCACACACGTCCGAACGCTGGTGGTGGGCGCGAGCCTCTTCACCGGTGGAAGTGTCAATGGTCTTCAGAGCCTTCGGCACGGTCGCAATGGGCTTCATTGCCGCGCGCACGCGCAGCAGGTCACCAATGCTCATGCCGCCCTCAATACCACCTGCACGGTTGGTATCGCGGGTAACGCCGTGTTCACCAATGGAAATCTCGTCGTGAGCGGCAGTGCCCGGGCGGTCAGCGGTCGCGAAACCGTCGCCAACCTCAACGCCCTTAATCGCCTGAATACCCATCAGAGCTGCGGCAAGGCGTGCGTCCAGGCGGCGGTCCCAGTGCACGTACGAACCCAGTCCGGGAGGCATACCGTACGCGAGCACCTCAACCACGCCGCCGAGAGTCTCGCCGTCCTTGTGCGCCTCATCCACGCGCTGAACCATCGCGTCGGAGGTTGCCTTATCGAAGCAGCGCAGCGGGTCAGCGTCCAGCTGCTCAACGTTGCGAGGCGAAGGCACCGGGGCACCCTCGGGGGCGTGCACGCCACCCACAGCCACGGTGTGAGAAACCAGCTCAACACCCAGAGCCTTCAAAATCTGCGCGGCAACCACGCCAAGAGCCACACGGGTCGCAGTCTCACGTGCGGAGGCGCGCTCCAGCACCGGGCGAGCCTCAGAGAAGTTGTACTTCTGCATGCCGGTAAAGTCAGCGTGGCCGGGGCGCGGACGAGTCAGCGCAGCGTTACGCGCACGACCCTCAATCAGCTTCGGATCCACCGGGTCGGAGCTCATCACGTCAGTCCACTTGGGCCACTCGGTGTTCGCAATCTCAATCGCAACCGGGCCGCCCTGAGTCAGGCCGTGACGCACACCGCCCAGGATGCGCACGCGGTCCTCCTCGAACTTCATGCGGGCACCGCGGCCGTAGCCGAGGCGGCGGCGAGCCAGGGCGTCACGCACCATGTCGCTGGTGAGTTCCACACCGGCGGGTACGCCCTCAATAATGCCGACGAGCGCCTCGCCGTGGGATTCTCCGGCAGTGAGCCAACGCAGAGCCATAGGTTAACCTCTTTTCATCGCACCCGCACCGAAGCGCAGGAGGAAGGAATAATAATTCTTCACGTGTATAAATAGTGTATAAAATGCCCGTTTACTGAGCGAGTGAAAGTACGCTTTTTTCACGAAACGGAAGCGCGAGGCGCAAGATCAACCGCCGCGCACATCGCATTGATTAGACCCAGCAGTTCGGCGGGCTGCAGTTCACGGCCGGTAAAGAGCAGAACCTGCTCCACCGCCTGATACAGCAGCATCTCCAGACCAGAAACCACCGTGCCGCCGTTAGCCTCCCAAGCGCTCGCCAGCACCGAAGGCCACGGGTTATACGCAACATCGAGCAGTACCGGCTGGTGTGTCGCGGAGGCGCCCTTCAGCCCGCTCAGCTGGCTCGCCCACTCATCCGCCGCATGCGCCGGAAGCGTAGAAATCACCGGGTGATGACCGCGCTCAGCAAGATTCTGCGGCATCTCGGCTAGGGAAATCTGCTCCAGCTGAACGCCCAGGCGGTCCGCCGCCTCCTGCACGCTACCGAGCTTATGCAACGAACGGGCGTACACGCTCACGCGGCGGTACCCCAACGCGTGCAACGCCGCCAAAGCAGAAATAGCGGTCGCTCCCCCGCCCACAATCGCGGCAGAATCCTTAAGCGGTTCCGGCTCCAAACCGGCGTGGCGCAGCGCGTTCACAATGCCGATCACGTCCGTGTTATCGCCCAGCACCTTCTCACCGCGCGGATACACCGTGTTCACCGCGCCGGTCACGAGGGCAGTCTCACTCAGCTCATCGCAATACTTGATGACCGCGGTCTTCAACGGCATCGTCACCGACAGACCCGCAATATACGGGGCGTCCTCCGTACCGTCCGGGTGGCGCACACCGTGCATAATCGCCGGCAAATCATCGGGCAGAGTATCGCGGCGATTATAACCCAAATTCTGCTCACCCAAAAAGTCATACGCGGCACGATGCAGTGCAGGCGACAGCGAATGCGCAATCGGGTGCCCCAGCACGTAGGCGCGGCGAAGATACGGGGCCTCACGGTACGGTTCAGTCTTCATCGATAGATACTCTTTCGCTCTCAACGCTTGGGGCTTGCGGACACGCACGCCACGAACCCGCGGTCATAGGCGCACTCTACCCATTTTAAGGGACAAACCAATATTCGGGTACAGCAAAGGCGGGCACCTCCCCCACTCTCGTGGAGGCGGTACCCGCCTCAGCAAGGAACCTTCAGTCCAAAGCTACTAAATCGTAGCTACCAGCTAAACCGATTAGCTACAACTTAGCTACAGCGGTTCGGGTGCTTAGAACACCACTGGTTGTACTCTTCAACGTAACGCTGGTGCTCAGCGTAAGTACGGGAGTACTTAGTCTCACCGGAATCCAGGTCCACAGTCACCCAGTAGTAGTACGGGTTCTTCTCAGGAGCCGCAGCAGCCTTAATCGAAGCCAGCTGTGGGGAACCAATCGGACCCTTCGGAAGACCCTTATTCGCATAAGTGTTGTACTTATTGCTCTTATCGGCCTTCTGCTCTTCAGTCAGGTGGTACGAGCGGACACCCAGACCGTAGGTCACGGTCGCATCCGACTGAATCAGGCCGGAGGTCTCACCGTCGGGGTTGTTCAGGCGGTTCTCAATGATGCCTGCAACCGCCACGTAGTCCTTCGGCTGAGCCTCAAGCTCCACGATGGAGGCGATGGTCAGAACCTCGAAGGTCTTCTGGTCGCCGCTCACGCCGGCTTCCTTCAGGTCAGCCTTGGTCTTATCAACCATGGTCTGAATGACCTTCTTGATGTCGGTGTCCTTCGGGAAGCGGTACTCACCCGGGTGCAACCAACCCTCAATCGAGGGGAAGTTGCTCGGCACACCGTACTGGGTGTAGTTGCTGACCGCGTCCTCAACCTGCTTGCGGGTGAACGCGCCATCGGAGCCAGAAACAATCAGATCGATGGTCTCGCTCACGCGCTTACCCTGCGGAATCGCCAGGTACAGAACGTTGCTGTTCGCATCAATAATGGTCGTAATCGCGCTCGAGCTGCTCATGTGCTGCTGCAGTTCATAGGTGCCAGGCTGCAAGTACTTACCCTTGCTCTCCTTGGTGTACACCTCAAGGAACTTATCAGCATCAGCAATGACGCCCGCCGCCTCAAGCTCCTGCGCCACCTGCGCGGTGGACTGGCCGGAACGAATCGTGAAGGTCACGGTCGTACCATTGCCGCCACCCGAGTAGTCACGAGTCTTGAACGGGTCGTAGCGAGTAATTAGGGCACCAGAAATGATGACCAGAGCCACGACAAACAAGGAAATTGCGCTCAGCATGATGGCGCGGCGGCGGCGCTTACGCGCACGCAACGTAGCCACCGACACGATTTCCTGTTCCATCGTGATGCCGGTGATGCCCTTACGTTCATCCTCGGCTGTCGGCCTAAAGAGGTCGAGCCCGCTCTCTTCGGGATGTTTATTCTGTTCGGTCACTGAAGGTTCTCCGTTTCGTTGACGGCACCGACCGTGGTCCCTTCTGACTCGGACGGTCGGTTTTCTTCGTGGGCCGGATCGCTCACCTTGTACCCGGCTACGGACTGCCCCGCCTTGAGGGCATCCAGGCTGTACTGCAAAATGTTCACAGCCGCCACCTGGTCAACCATAGTCTTGAAATCTCGGCTGGAAACCCCAGCCTCGTGCAGTGCACGGTGAGCGCTCACGGTGGTGAGTCGCTCATCCACCAGCCAAATGTTAATGTGTGTCTTCTCTTCGGCATCCAGCTCGGAGCGCAGAGCCTGAGCGTACTCCCGAGCCATTTCCGTGGAGGGAGAATCCCCACCACGCATGGTCTTCGGAAGCCCGACGAAAACCTCCACCACCTCATTCACCTCAATCAGCTTACGCAAAACACGGCGGTCAGAGTTCTTCTTCGCGTCGCGGCGTAGCGTCTTGAGCGGGGTGGCGAGAATACCGTCGGGGTCGCTGAGGGCGGTGCCGACGCGGGCGTTACCCACATCGACACCCATCCGCACTCCGCGCTGGAATTCTGCCATGTTTAGGCCTGAGCCTGTGCGATAGCGTCGCGGACAGCGTCCAGTGCAGCACCAATCTTGGATGCGTCCTGGCCACCACCCTGAGCGATGTCGTCCTTACCGCCGCCACCGCCGCCGAGAACACCGGCAGCGACGCGGACCAGAGCGCCAGCCTTCACGCCAGCCTCGCGAGCACCCTCGTTGGTTGCCACCAGGACGACGGGGCGGCCATTAGCCACACCCACCACGGCAACAACAGCGGCCTCGGAGCCGAAGCGCGAACGCAGATCCAGAGCCAGCTCACGAACACCGTTAGCGTCCAGTTCGCCAGCGTCATGCGCCAGAACGCGAACAGAACCGATGGTCTGTGCGTTCTCCAGCAGCTTGCCAGCCTCAGCCTGCAGCTTCTCGCGGCGCAGCTGAGCCAGTTCCTTCTCAGCAGCCTTCAGCTTAGCCAGAGTCTGGTTAATCTTCTCCGGCAGATCAGCGGAGGACTGAACCTTCATCAGGCCGGTCAGCTGGTTCACCAGGGTACGCTCAGCAGCCAGGTGGTTGAAGGAATCCAGGCCCACCAGAGCCTCAACACGGCGGTTGCCGGAGCCAACAGAGCCCTCGGTCAGCAGGGTCAGGGAGCCAATCTCAGCGGACGAACCAACGTGGGTACCACCGCACAGCTCGCGGGAGAACTCGCCGCCGATTTCAACAACACGCACCACGTCGCCGTACTTCTCGCCGAAGAGGCTCATAGCGCCCAGAGCCTTAGCCTCAGCCAGCGGCATCTCACGGGTAATCACCTCGTGGTTATCGCGGATCGCGAGGTTAGCAACCTCTTCAACCTCACGCTTAGCGGACTCGGACAGGCCCTCGCCCCACGCGAAGTCGAAGCGCAGGTAGCCTTCCTTGTTGAAAGAGCCACGCTGAGTAGCCTCGTTGCCGAGCACCTGGTGCAGGGCAGCGTGAATGATGTGGGTACCGGAGTGTGCCTTCTCACCGTCGCGGCGGCGCTGAACATCAACCTGTGCCACAACATCGGAACCGGTGTGAACCTCACCCTCACGCACAACGGCGCGGTGAACGCTCAGGCCCTTCACGGGCTGCTGAACGTCCTGAACGTCAATGATGAAGCCGTTGCCGGTAATAACACCGGTATCAGCAGCCTGGCCACCAGCCTCCGCGTAGAACGGGGTCTCGTCCAGGACAACCTCAATCTTGTCGCCAGCCTTAGCGGCGGGCACGGAAACGCCGTCCACCAGGATTGCACGCAGCTTAGTCTCAGTACGCAGCTCGGTGTAACCGGTGAAGATGGAGCCGCGCTCGTCCACGAGCTTACGCAGCTCAGACAGGTCAGCAAACGCACCCTTCTTCGCCTTAGCGTCAGCCTGCGCACGGTGACGCTGCTCAGCCATCAGCTCACGGAAAGCCTTCTCGTCAACCTTCACGCCAGCCTCAGCAGCCATCTCCAGGGTCAGGTCAATCGGGAAGCCGTAGGTGTCGTGCAGAGCAAACGCCTCAGCACCAGAAACAGCGTTAGAGCCGTCCTTCTTAGCCGCAGCTACAGCCTCTTCCAGACGCTCAGTACCGGTCTCAATGGTGTGCAGGAACGCCTTCTCCTCAGCGTACGCAATACGGGAAATACGCTCGAAGTCGTCAGCAACGTACGGGAACGCACCCTTCATCGCGTCACGCGAAGCCGGGAACAGCACGGGCAGGCAGGGCTCAGTAACGCCCAGCAGACGCATCGCACGAATCGCACGGCGCATCAGACGGCGCAGAATGTAGCCGCGACCCTCGTTGGAGGGGGTCACGCCATCAGCAATCAGCATCAGCGAGGAACGGATGTGGTCAGCCACCACGCGCATACGCACGTCATCCTCGTAGCCCTCATCCTCAGCGGACTCAGAGCCGTGGTACTTCTTACCGGATAGCTTAGAAGCAGCGTCCAGAACGGGGCGAACCTGGTCGGTCTCGTAGAAGTTCTCAACACCCTGCAGCAGCATGGCAAGACGCTCAACGCCCAGACCGGTATCGATGTTCTTCTTCGGCAGATCACCCAGAATCTCGAAGTCATCCTTACCGATGCCCTCGCCACGCTGGTACTGCATGAACACGAGGTTCCAAATCTCAATGTAACGGTCGTCGTCAGCCGCCGGGCCGCCTTCCTTACCGTACGCGGGGCCACGGTCGTAGAAAATCTCCGAGTCGGGACCTGCGGGGCCGGGCTGACCGGTGGACCAGTAGTTTTCCTTCATGCCCATACGCTGAATACGCTCAGCCGGGAAGCCCACCTTGTTGTGCCAAATGTCGAAGGCCTCATCGTCACCCTCATAAATGGTGACCCACAGGCGCTCCGGATCCAGACCGAAACCGCCCTTATCCTGAGGGGTGGTCAGCAGCTCGTAAGCGAAAGGAATCGCCTTCTCCTTGAAGTAATCACCAAAGGAGAAGTTACCAGCCATCTGGAAGAAGGTACCGTGACGCGCAGTCTTACCGACCTCTTCAATATCCAGGGTGCGGATGCACTTCTGCACGCTGGTCGCGCGGGAGAACGGAGGGGTCTCACGGCCCAGGAAGTAGGGAATGAACGGCACCATACCGGCGATGGTGAACATAGCGCCGGGCTCGTTCGAAATCAGCGATGCCGAAGGCACCACAGTATGGCCGCGGGAAGCGAAGAAATCGATCCAACGCTTAGAAATCTCCTGTGAGAGCATCTCGTTCCTTAGAGTAATCTGTGCGAAATTCTAAATTAGTCTACTGACCTATGGTGCCTGTCCGAGAGCAAAATGGCTAATCGAGCCACCCTCGTACCGTGGTTAACGGACAAAAACACCACCTTTAAAAACCTAGTTGAAGAAGCCGTCGCCTAGCTGACGGTCACGCGCAATACGCTGCTCACGCGCTCGCTTCTGAGCCTCTTCCAAGGAGGCAATCTCAGCCTCCACCTCAATGAGTTCACGCTCAGCCAGGCGGCGGTTCGTGGATTCAATCTCAGCCGAGCTCATCTGGCGGTCCCATGTATCCAGGGAGCCAGGACGCAGATCCTGCTTCTGGCGCTCCACCTTAGCGTTGAGCTCCATCTCCTTCTCCTGCATGCCCTCACGCACGCGGGCGGCGAACTCAACAGCACGCAACGCATACGGCTGCAGGGGCTTGCCAATCGGCGAATCGAAGAACTTTCCCATCTGAGACTCCGGGTTGAGGGCAAGCTCACCGTGCTCACGCATGAGCAGGGCGCTGCCGGGGGTACGCTGAGCAGGTTCGGAGGCAGCACGCCTGGAAGCGAAGTAACCAACCGCCGCGCCGGCGCCGAGCAGAAGAGCTGAACGAAGCAGACCCATTAGTTCTCACCGCCTGCAGAGTAAGAGGACTGAGCCGAACCGTACTGGCCGCCAGCGTGGGTGTTGCCGGTGTTACCAGCGGTGCCGTGCGCATCGCCGGACTTACCGCCGCGGAACGCCTGACGCACACCGTACGAGAAGGACGCAACCTTAATCAGCGGCTGACCCACAGTCGAGGTCACCAGCGAGGACAGCGCAGAAACGTTCGCGGACGCATCCGAAACATTCGAGGTGATGTCGTCAACCTTCTCCAGCTGCTCATTGGTGGTCACCACAGTGCGGGTCACCTCTTCAATGAGAGGGCCGGTGCTCTGGTTCAGCGAACGAATCGTCACGATAAGCTCATCAAACACCTTAGTCAGGCGAATAATGGGTAGCGCAAGAAGTGCCACCAGAATCGCAAAAACTCCTGCTGCAATCAGGCCCGCAATATCTCCGCCGGTCATCTATAACCCCATTCCGCTCAATGCATGATGCTTATCAATAGTCGTACAAGGCTGGACGCCACCGTGGCGCGCAGCCGGATCGTGCATACAGTTCAGGACTATATACACAGCTCAATCCCCTATTTTAGTCGAAAAATCCTTCAAGCGCCCCCTAAACTCTCATGAAACTCCCAGCGACGGAAGATTCACAGGTTCAGCGGCACCACTGCCCTGTAGTGTATATACCCCAAAAACCCGCGCGTTAAACGGGAACAACCCGCCCCCACCGAACGGTGCAGGACGGGTTGCTTCTCGAAAAATCGAGATTATGCCAGACGCGAGTAGTACTCAACGACCAGCTGCTCGTCGCAGATCACGGGGATCTCTTCGCGCTTGGGCTTGCGCTCAAGCTTTGCGTGCAGCTTCTCGATCTCAACGTTCAGGTATGCGGGAACCTCGGGCAGAACTGCCTGGTGCTCGCCTGCAGCCGCAGCCTGGAAGGGGGTGGTCTTCTCAGCCTTGGGGTGAACGTGGATCAGCTGGCCGGGCTTGACGTGGAACGAGGGGCGGTCCACGCGAACGCCGTCAACCATGATGTGACGGTGAACAACCATCTGACGTGCCTGTGCAATGGTGCGGGCGAAGCCTGCACGCAGAACCAGAGCGTCGAGGCGGGTCTCGAGCAGCTCGACCATGTTCTTACCGGTCTGGCCCTCGGTACGCTTTGCCTCGAGGTATGCGCGGCGCATCTGTGCCTCGCGGATGTTGTACTGAGCGCGCAGACGCTGCTTTTCCTTCAGCTGGGTAGCGTAGTTGGAGTCAGCCTTCTTGCGGGCACGGCCGTGCTGGCCGGGGCCGTAAGGACGACGCTCGAGGTACTTTTCTGCCTTCGGGGTCAGTGCAATGCCCAGGGCACGGGACTGACGCACGGTACGGCGGGTGCGGTTGTGCTTAGCCACAATCTACCTTTCTATGTGAGGCTCCTGCACCCTCACGGGTGGGGCCTCGGTCTGTTGAATACTGGCCTCCTCGGTTGACCCCGCCGGAATCCGTACGCGACCGGTTCGGTCGTTGCTGTACGGCGGTGGGGCGGAGAGCTCGGGGCAGAGTACCCCGCAGCTACATTACTGACGCTCGCACAAATGCGGGCATAGTAATTGCCAGACCCGTCAAGCTTACCGGATGCACCCGGGCTTTACCAGCCTTTTGGGAAATCTTTGGTTCAAATCACTGTGCGTGTGGGTTTTTGATACTTACCCACACGACCCCACAGGGATTATTTATGCCCGTCAAAGCTCTTTAGGTGCGACTTCTCCGAAAAATCGCGGCGCCGAGATGTTGGATTGTAATCATTTCGTTATTTTTAACCTGTGAATCTATGGGAATAGCTTGAATCAGTCCCCCATATCGCCTAGACTAGAAACCATAACAAGCTTGGCGTCCGCCCTTCCGGGAAGGCCGATAGTCAAGACGTCTATCACAACTCAAAACTCTGACGCGGTGCGCAGTACTACCGAGGTACTACGCACCGCTTTCTGTTTGCACTCAGTCCTATACGGCTGCCTTCCTGCCGAGGCGCGCCACTCCCCCGGTGGTCAGCACTCAAAGTAGTAGACGGCTCGATGGGAACCACGTAAGCTAACGGGTCGTATCCTGCACCGGAGCCGCATCAAAAATACGGCGAATACGCTCACGACGCTCCGTCAACGTACGCTCAAAACCATGCTGCGTCGGCTCGTAGTAGACCGTGCCGCGCAGGGTATCCGGCAGGTACTGCTGCGCCGCCACATGACCGGGCGCATCATGGGCATAAATGTACCCCTCACCGTGGCCAAACTGCTTAGCCCCCGCATAATGACCATCACGCAGATGCACCGGAACCTGGCCCGAAGCACCCGCACGCACATCCGCAATCGCACGGTTAATCGCGTTATACGCGGCGTTCGACTTCGGCGCGAGCGCACAATAAATCACCGCCTGCGAGAGGATAATGCGAGCCTCCGGCATGCCCACCAGCGCCACCGACTGCGCCGCAGCCGTCGCCACCTGCAGCGCCTGCGGATCAGCCAGACCAATATCCTCACTCGCCAAAATCATGATGCGACGAGCCACAAAACGCGGATCCTCGCCGCCCTCTAGCATGCGCGCCAGGTAGTGCACCGCGGCGTCCGCATCAGAGCCGCGCATGGACTTAATGAACGCACTCACCACGTCATAATGCTGATCGCCCGAACGGTCGTAGCGGATCGCGGCGCGGTCCACCGCCTCCGTAGCGTGCGCCAGGGTGATGCGCACGGGCGCGGCAGGTTCCGGGTCCTTCTCCCCCGCCGGGTCTGCCGAATTTGCCGGGTCTGCCGAGTTTGCTGAGCCTGCCGAATCTTCGGCGGAGGCGGCAGAATCTACCGAAGCCTGTTCAGCCTCGCTAAACGCAATCGCAGCCGCCGCCTCCAAGGACGTCAGGGAGCGGCGAGCGTCGCCTCCAGAAACCGCGGCGAGGTGGGCGCGCGCATCCGCGTCAATGACCGCCGCACCGTCAAAACCGCGCGGGTCAGCCAGCGCACGGTCAATCAGATGCTCAATATCGGACTGCTCCAGCAAATGAACCCGCAGTAGCAGCGAGCGTGACAGCAGCGGCGAAATAATGCTGAACGACGGGTTTTCCGTCGTAGCCGCCACCAGAATCACCCAGCGGTTCTCCACGCCGGGCAGGAGCGCATCCTGCTGAGCCTTCGTGAAACGGTGAATCTCGTCGAGGAACAGCACGGTGGTCGTGCCGTACATGTCGCGGTCGAGCAGCGCCTGATCCATGACCGCGCGCACATCCTTCACGCCCGCAGTAATCGCCGAAAGCTCCACGAACTTACGGCCCGGCGCGCGCGCAATCACATGTGCCAGGGTGGTCTTACCCGTACCCGGAGGGCCGTACAGAATCACCGAGGACGGGCCAGCCGGGCCGGCGTTCTCCCCCGCCAACACGCGCAGAGGCGCACCCGGAGTCAGCAGATGCTCCTGGCCGAGGACCTCATCAATCGTGCGCGGACGCATGCGCACCGCCAACGGCGCGCGGGACGCCGAACGGGCAGAGCGCGCACGCGACGCAGAGGGGCGCGAGGAGGCGGGCTCCTCAGCGGGCGCACCAATCAGGCTCACGCGGTCCCCGTCGTCGGGCAGCTCAAGGTCAAAGAGGGAATCAGCCATAGTCTTACTCTATCGTTTCACAATCTGGAGGCGGGTACGGGGTGTGGGTATACAGCTGCGGATTTAGCTCGCGGCGTGAAGCCGCATGGGTTTTCGATGGGGTTTCGATAGGTTAGTGTCTTCGCCGCGGGTTCATAACCCAGGGGTTGGGTTTATACCCCCGGGACGATTCGCTCGCCGATTGAGATGCCAACCCTAGAGGGTCTCACTGTCGAGAATCAGGGTCACCGGGCCGTCATTGACCAGCTCCACCTGCATATCCGCACCGAACACGCCCGTCTCAACGTGCAGGCCGTGGCCGCGCAGCGCCTGAACGTAGTCGTTGAACAGCGGCTCGCTCACCGGGCCCGGGGCCGCGGCAGACCAGGAGGGGCGGCGGCCCTTCTTCGCATCCCCGTAGAGGGTGAACTGGCTGACCGCCAGCACGGGCGCGCCCTCATCCAGCAGGGACTTCTCCCCCTCCAGCAGGCGCAGGTTCGCGGTCTTATCGGCAAGCTTCGCAATCTGCGCCGCGCCGTCGCCGTGGGTGATGCCGACCAGCACCAGGTAGCCGGGCCGGTCAATCACGCCGACCGTCTCGCCGTTCACGCGCACCGCCGCGCGGGTTACGCGCTGAATAACTACTCGCATCGTTCACCTTTCATCATGGAGCCGGCTTTCGCCTGGCTCGCGCATCTCTTTCGATACCATCCGCGGCGGTCGGTTTAGAAGGAGCCGCAGTTCTAGAGGCAGCCGCCTCAGAGCCCGCCGCGCAGCTGCACGGCACGCAAAAACTGGTTCGCCGCCCGCGGGGTACGGAACTCAATAAAACGCTTCTGCAGATGCTGCCCGCGAGCCTCCGCCAGCAGCTGGCCCACGTGCGGGTAACTCCTCCACGTGTACCGAATCATGTTGTCCGGGTCCCGCAGAATATCTTTCAGCGGCGGTTCCACGTTATCAGCCCACAGCCTCTGACCCGTCACCGCGCGGCGCACCGTCCGGCGAACCACGCGCCACATGACCACCGCGCGGCTATAGCGCAGGTAAATCACCACGTCCGCGCGCTCCAGCAGACGGCCACGCGCCTGCGGATACTGCCACTCCGTAATCCACGCGGGCCGCTCGATGAGCGCCTGAACGTCCGCCTCAAAACTAGGGCGCGGAGTCCAGTTCGGACCCCAGTGCAGCGAGTCCATCTCCGTATGCGGAATGTCCAGGAGGCGCCCCAACCGCGCCGCAAACGTCGTCTTACCGCTACCGCTCGGGCCGGCAATCAGGATGCGCATGCTCCCCCCTTGGATAGTTCACAAATCGGCACGCACGCCAGTTGATACAAAAGGTGGGCTGCGACCCTGCACAGCAGAATACACAGCCCACCCTCAACGGCGACCCCGGCAAGACCCGAGCCTCACAGCTCGGAGCTCAAGACTCAATGCCCCGTCGGGTAATCGCCGCACAGCCCCGCACCCCACGCGGGGCGCAAGACCAAAGACTGGAGAAGATTACTCCTCGTCCTTCTTCTTCGGCTTGAAGTCCACGCCGGCTTCCTTACGCTGCTCCGGGGTAATCGGAGCGGGTGCGGCGGTCAGCGGATCGTAGCCGTTACCGGTCTTCGGGAACGCAATAACCTCGCGGATTGAATCAACGCCAGCCAGCAGAGACACAACACGGTCCCAACCGAACGCAATACCACCCATGGGCGGTGCGCCGTACTTGAACGCATCCAGCAGGAAGCCGAACTTCTCCTGAGCCTCTTCCTCACCAATGCCCATCACGCCAAACACGCGTTCCTGCACGTCGCGGCGGTGAATACGAATCGAACCGCCGCCAATCTCGTTACCGTTGCAGACAATGTCGTAGGCGTAGGCCAGAGCCGAACCCGGGTCGGTGTCGAAGGTGTCCATGAACTCGGGCTTCGGGGAGGTGAACGCGTGGTGCACGGCGGTCCATGCGGAGTGGCCCAGAGCCACGTCACCGGACTCAGTAGCCTCAGCAGCAGACTCGAACATGGGGGCGTCAACAACCCATACGAAGGACCACTCGTCGTCCTTAATCAGGCCGGTGCGGTGACCAATCTCAACGCGGGCAGCACCCAGCAGCGCGCGGGAAGCCTTAGCCTCACCAGCAGCGAAGAAGATGCAGTCACCGGGCTTCGCGCCGGTAGCCTCAGCCAGGCCAGCACGCTCAGCGTCAGTAATGTTCTTAGCCACCGGACCGGTCAGCTCACCGTCCTCCTGAATGAGAACGTAAGCCAGGCCCTTAGCGCCGCGCTGCTTAGCCCACTCCTGCCAAGCGTCCAGGGTACGGCGAGGCTGGGAAGCACCACCGGGCATCACAACAGCACCCACGTAAGGAGCCTTGAACACGCGGAAAGTGGTGTCCTTGAAGTACTCGGTCAGCTCAGTCAGCTCCAGGCCGAAACGCAGGTCAGGCTTGTCCGTACCATACTTCTCCATCGCATCCTTGTAGGTCATGCGCTGAATCGGGCGGGGAACCTTCACATCAATCAGGTTCCACACAGCCTCAACGATGCGCTCGCCCAGCTCAATGATGTCTTCCTGATCAACGAACGAAGCCTCAATGTCCAGCTGAGTGAACTCAGGCTGACGGTCCGCACGGAAATCCTCGTCACGGTAGCAGCGAGCAATCTGGTAGTACTTCTCAATACCGCCCACCTGCAGCAGCTGCTTGAACAGCTGCGGGGACTGCGGCAGAGCATACCAAGAACCCGGAGCCAGACGAGCCGGCACCAGGAAGTCGCGTGCACCCTCGGGGGTGGAACGGGTCAGGGTCGGGGTCTCAACCTCAATGTAGCCGTCCTCGGCCAGCAGGTTGCGTGCCGCACGGTTCGCGTCCGAACGCAGGCGCATGATGCGGGCCGGCTCCGGGCGGCGAAGGTCCAGGTAGCGGTAGCGCAGGCGCGCCTCCTCACCCACCTCAACGTGCTCGTCAATCTGGAAAGGTAGCGGAGCGGCAGTGTTCAGCACCTCAACGGCGGACACCTCAACCTCAATCTCGCCGGTCGCCAGGTTCGGGTTCTCGTTACCCTCCGGGCGCTTAGTCACCAGACCGGTCACACGCAGCACATACTCGTTGCGCAGGTGCTCAAAATCAGCCTCATTGTGGAAAACACACTGGGTGACACCCTCACGGTCACGCAGGTCAACGAAAGCGACACCACCGTGGTCGCGGCGGCGAGCCACCCAACCGGTCAGGGTAACAGTCTCTCCAATATTTGCGGCGGTCAGCTCGCCGTTGGTGTGAGTGCGAAGCACAGACATTCCTTTCATAGCGGGCACCTCACGACTATAGACAGTAGCCGGGTACACGCGGTTGATGATATGCGCACACTGCGTGCGCCTCATATATTGTATCCCCTCCGGGCAGGTCGATGGCGGGTCGGGGCAAGTCAGGCACCAGAAAATGGGGTGCGGAGGCGGGGTGAGGAGACGGGCAGCGGTTTTTGATGATGAGTTACGGATTTCAGTCATGACTTAGTGACTCTGGTACGGGTTAAAGACCCCCGCC
Source organism: Rothia sp. HMSC066G07 (assembly GCF_001814485.1). Classification (NCBI taxonomy): domain Bacteria; kingdom Bacillati; phylum Actinomycetota; class Actinomycetes; order Micrococcales; family Micrococcaceae; genus Rothia; species Rothia sp. HMSC066G07. Next base: position 278,107 of record NZ_KV816924.1, read on the forward strand.
AAAGTCACTAAGTCATTACCCAAATCAAGAACCCACATCTGCAACCTGTGGACAAACACTCATTCTGCAAAACCGACTAAGTTATCCACAGATTTTGGGTTAGCCCTGTAACTTTGGCTCAAAACTGTCAGGCTTATGCCATGAACGCTATAACCTCTCTGACATCACATGTCTCAGACCCAAATGCTCCCATCAAGATGTCTGGAATTCCACGTATCGCGGAGCTGTACCCTCTCGTGCACACCCCAGCCACACTTCGCATGAAAGGAATAGGCCCGCGCCGCCTCCGTAATCTCATAGCCGGAGGAACCCTGCAACGCATTCGACGAGGAGCCTACATTTACAACCACAACGCAAATCAACTCAACTCCGACGACCGGCTCCGCGTGCGATGCATCGCCGCCGACCTCGTGGGGTTTCAGGGAGTATTTTCACACGAATCAGCTGCGGTGCTGTGGGGCCTTGACCTGCTGACCGTTCCACAGATGCTGGACGCGTACAGCCGCAGTCACTGCGCCACGGACCGGGAACGGATTCACCGACATAAAACCGCCATTACCCCTGAGGAAGCCACCAGGTTGCCGGGCACATCCATCATGGTTACAACGGTGGCTCGCACGTTGCAGGATTGCGCTCGCACTATACCCTTTCGGGAGGCGGTAATCCTCGCCGACTCCATCATGCGGCGAGGGTTATTAGAACCCCGCGAGGTAACCGAGATTCTACTGAACCTCACCGGGTACGGCGGCTCCGCTGGGCCTCTCCTGGCGCAGGCGGTGGATGCATCCAGCGAGTCGGCTGGTGAAAGCCTCACCCGGTGCCTACTCATGGAACACAGGCTACCCCTGCCCGTAACGCAGTACCCAATCTCGTGCGAGGGCCGTAACTATCGGATGGACTTCGCCTGGCCCGAGGCGCGGGTCATTCTCGAGTTCGACGGCGAACAGAAATACGTGGACCACCCCGGCAGAGACCGGCGTGAGGCAGCCCGCGACCGTGCCCTAACCCGCGCCGGCTGGACGGTCGTGCACCTCACGTGGGCAGACATCTTTAACAAGGAGCTAGAGGTCGTGACCCATTTACGGAATCTACTTCTGAAATAAGCCGGGGTTGGCAGCCGAAGACCAAGGAGCCGGGCGGAGGTGTTCCGTGCGAGGTTGCAGTTTTTCGGTCATGAGTTACGGATTTCAGTCATGACTTAGTGACTCTGGTACGGGTTAAAGACCCCCGCCAAAGTCACTAAGTCATTACCCAAATCAAGAACCCACGGCTGAAGACACTAAGCCATGGCACAAATTCGCAGGACCAAAAGATGACGACAAAAAGACCCGCCTGGCAGGGAGGTCAACATCCTCCCCACCAGGCGGGTACACGTCCATATGCAGGCTTGCAGTGGCCAAATACTCCAGCAGCCAGATATTACGGTATGACAGGTACTTACAGGCCCTCAGCACGCACAATCTGAACGTGCAGGTCCTCAGCCGGCGGCATCCACGAAGCCGGATCAGCAGCAACCTGCTCACCCGAACGGATATCCTTCACCTCGTGAACCGGGGCACCCGACTCATCCGAGGAAATGAACCACACGAACGGAATGCCGCGCTTCTCCGCGTACTTAATCTGCTTACCGAACTTCGCCGCATTCGCAGACACCTCGCAGGCAATACCGCGGGCACGCAGTGCATCCGCAACATCATTCGCGGTGGACCAGCCCTCATCGTTCGTCAGGGCCACGAACACGGCCGAAGGCACCTTGCGGCTCGCCTGCGCGAAGCCCTGCGAGAGGATGCGAGCCACCACGCGGGTCACGCCAATGGACAGGCCAACGCCAGGGTAGGTCTTCTTACCGTTCGAGGCCAGCGACTCGTAGCGACCACCCGAGCAAATCGAACCCAGCGACTCGTGGCCGACCAGCACGGTCTCGTACACGGTGCCGGTGTAGTAGTCCAGACCGCGAGCAATCGACAGGTCAGCCAGCACCTTACCCGGCGCACGGCGGGACGCCTCCTCAATGACCTCGGCCAGCTCGGCCAGGCCCTGATCCAGCAGCTCGTGCTCCACCGAATACTTGGCGGCCAGCTCACGCACCTGCTCCACGAAGGATGCATCCTCGGTACGGATCTGGGCCAGCTCCAGGGCGGCCGCGGCAGCCTCCGCGCTCGCACCGGCCTCGGACTGAAGCTCCTCGGCCACACGCTCGGGACCAATCTTCTCCAGCTTGTCGATGGAGCGCAGCACGGCCGCGGTGTCGGTCAGGCCCAGGCCCAGGTAGAAGCCCTCGGCCAGCTTGCGGTTATTCACGCGCAGCTTGAAGTCGGGAATCGGCAGCTTCGACAGCGCATCGACAACGACCAGCGCGAGGGTCACGTCGTAACGGAACGGCAGCTCGCCGTCGCCAACCACGTCAATATCTGCCTGGGTGAACTCGCGGGCGCGGCCCTCCTGCGGGCGCTCGCCACGCCAGACCTTCTGAATCTGGTAACGCGAGAACGGGAAGTTCAGGTAGCCGGCGTTCTCCACCACGTAGCGGGCAAACGGCACGGTCAGGTCAAAGTGCAGGGCCAGCTTCTCCTTGGCCTTCGCGGAGTCGTCCTCCTGCAGGCGCGAGATGGCGTACACTTCCTTGTCGATTTCGCCCTTGCGCAGCAGCTGCTCGATGGTCTCTACCGAACGAGTCTCAATCGGGGAAAAACCGTGCAGCTCAAAAGTCTCACGCAGGGTGTCGAGAACGTGGTTCTCAACCAGTCGTTCAGCCGGAAGATACTCGGGGAAACCAGACAGCGACGCCTTGCGAGCCATGCGCTCTACTCCTTGATAAAGAACTCGACAACAAAACCCCGGCGCTCTACGGTGCCGGGCATATCTATCATCATACCAACACCCGCACGCACGGCGGGGGCTCGCACGCGGACAGAGTGAACCGCTCGTCCCCATGCCAACACTCGCGAGCGGCGCGCCTGAACGTGACGACGACGATTAGGAGTCGAAGCGATGCACCGGGATGGTACTACCTGGGTGATTGCCGGTGTGAGTGGTGCCGGCGGCGGCCCTCCGCAGGGGCCAGTTGGTTGATTCAAGCCGAAGCACCCGCGGGCACGCGTAGCGACGGCGGCTCGCATGCGCGGCAACGGAGGCAACGTAGGTAGCGGCTCAACGGAATAGCCGGAGCCCACATGCGCGGCGGCGGGCGGTTCGCCACGAACACAACACGACCGGACACTACTCACGCGAGGCCCGTACCGGCTATGCTTAGGAGGTGCACACGCACAACCCAACGGGTGCCCCGCGGAATGTCGCGGCCCACGCCTCGGCGAGGCGGCGCGCAGGCGCTCCCCGCATCCGGCACCCCCGAGTGAAAGAGTTATAGCGGTGACTACCAAATCCGACGACACTGTAAACCTCGAGAAGGCCCGCCAGTTCGGTCGCGTCTCCGAGGACGGCCACGTCTTCGTCATTGTCGATGGCGAAGAGTACGCCGTAGGTCAGCTGCCCGGCGCATCCGAAGATGAAGCGCTCAGCTACTTCGCCCGTAAGTTTGAAAACGTTGAGGCGCAGGTCGCCCTGCTCGAGTCGCGCCTGGCCAATAACGCCCCCGCCGCGGATCTGCAGAAGGGCATCGCCTCCATCGGCTCGCAGATTGGCGTGCGCAACATGGTCGGCGACTACTCCGGCCTGCAGAAGCGCCTCGTCTCCCTCGCTGAGCAGATCGCCGAACTTGGCGAGAAGCAGCAGCAGGCCCGCACCGAGAACCGTGAACGTGCCCTGGCCGTGCGTGAAGAGATTGTGGCCGAGGCCGAGCAGATTGCCGGCCAGGACCCCGACCAGATTCACTGGAAGAACTCGCATACCCGCATGAACGAGCTGTTCGAGGCGTGGAAGAAGGCTCAGCGTGAGATTCACCTGGCCAAGAGCGTGGAGGACGAGCTGTGGAAGCGTTTCCGCGCCGCCCGCACCACCTTCGATCGCAACCGCCGCGCGCACTTCTCCCAGCTGGACGACCGCAACGCACGCATCAAGCGCGCGAAGGAAGAGCTGATTGCTCGCGCCGAGGAGCTGTCCACCTCGACCGATTGGTCTGAGACCTCCCGCGCGTACGGTGAGCTGATGCGCGCCTGGAAGCAGGTTCCGCGCGGTCACCGCCGTGAGGACGACAAGCTGTGGGCTCGTTTCCGTGCCGCTCAGGACGTGTTCTTCAACGCCCGCCACGAGGCTGAGGCCGCGCAGGATGCCGTCTACGCCGAGAACCTGAAGGTCAAGGAGGCACTGCTGGAGGAGGCCCGCGCGCTCCTGCCCGTTGAGGATATTGAGGCAGCGAAGGCCGCCTTCGAGAAGATTCTGGATCGCTGGGATGCGGCTGGCCGCGTGCCCCGCAACGACCTGCGCCGCGTAGACGGCGAGCTGCGCCGTATTCAGGATGAGATCAACGGCGCCGAAGAGGCCAAGTGGAAGCGCAACGACCCCGCCAAGGCGGCACGCGCGAACTCCCTGCTCGCACAGATCGAGGACTCCCTCGCCGAACTGGAGGCAGAGCTCGTCGCAGCTGAGAAGGGCGGCGACTCCAAGAAGATCGCCAAGGCCAAAGAAGCTCTGGAGGCGCGCCGCGCCTGGGCAGCAACCCTGCAGGGCTTCGGTAGCTAGGGTCTAGCCGACGGGTGCCCGGGGCGCTGGCTGTTGGATGCTAGTGCTCCGGGCTTCTGCATGTCTGCGGGGATTATATTCGCGCCCCCACCCTATGCAGATGGAGGGCGCACAGGGTTCATGGATTTTCGATAGGTTAGTGTCTTCACCGCAGGTTAAAGACCCACCGCGAAGACACTAACCTATCGAAAACCTCTGTCTAAAAAGCAGGCGGTCCCGGATGTGCCAGGTGGGCGGGAAGCTGTTAGTGGTTTAGCTTTTTCGGTAATGGGTTAGTGACTTCAGGCTGGGGTTTTAACCATTACCAAAGACGCTAAGTCATGACCGAAATCGCTAAGTCATTACCGAATTTCCGCCCCCGCTGAATTAGCCCAAACGAAACAGGCAGCCCCGGATGCACACGCATCCGGGGCCGCCTGCTGCAGTTATCTATATGTTGAGTTAGAACTGGTTTACATGTCGGGCCAGTCGCGGTGCAACGAATACTCCGAATCCCCCACACCGCTATCGTCCAGGTGCCAGCGCTGGCCGGTACGCACATCTGCCTTACGCAACTTGGGGTTCGGGTTATCCTTCTTACCCATCGTCGGGTCGTTCTTGCAGCCCCAACGAGTGTCG
>NZ_KV816924.1:283462-284827 GCF_001814485.1 Rothia sp. HMSC066G07
GTACCGGCCAGCATAAGAAACCGTTGCGTACGCATGGAAGTTACCCGAACGTTTATACACATAACTGGTCGCAGTCGGTCGTGCTTTCGAGCCTGACTTCGGGTAAATAGGTTCGCCGATGGTGTAGAAGCTGCCCTCGTCACCGTTGCCGTACTGGACGGTCATTTGTACCGGGTAAGACTCGATTTCAACGTGACCTACCGAAAGCTCACCTTCCCAAGAAGCGGTCGGGGCTTCAGCGTAGAAGTTGATGTTGTCGCCCTTATAAACATTCGGGTCGCCCTTAGCCCTGCCGGTACCGTTACCGGAGTTATAGGACTGTTTGAGGATAGGGGGTCGGATGTCGGTGTGAGCGAATTTGTCTTCAATTTCTTGAAGCATCTCGGCAGGACTTGGCTTGCGGGGCTCTCCGGGGTTATTGGCGGTTAGGGTGCGGGATTCTGCTGGGATGCAGAAGGTACCGAGGCCGGAGGGGCTGTAGTATCCGGTGTAGTCGTTGCCGTCGTCGAGCATCATGCGGGTGCGAGAATACTGCCCTGGTCGGTTATCGGGAGTAGTACAGGAGTCTTTATTAGTGGTTGAAGCGTAGTATTCATCTCCCCTAGCGTCACGCATGAGACGATGAGTCGCTTTAAAGGCAGCTTCTTGCTCCTCTGCGGTCATTCTGATACTAGATACAGCAGTATTTTCCTGGGCAGGGGCAGGGGACAGACTCACTTCCTCATCGGTATCTGCTGTTGCATAACCGTCTTCATTGGCTATATCTACGACGCTGTGACTATTGGAATCTGAAGTATCTTCCAGAGCGTACGTCGGAGGATAAAGGTTGACTGCCAGAGCAAAAGTGATTGAAACGCAGAATACTCGAACTGTCTTATTTTCCATTATTTAATGAGCCCCTCTTTGCGGAGCTCCTCATTCGAGCGATACTCAGACAAATACCAGTAACCATCCTTATAACGGTATCGAAACATGAAAGTCTCATTTTCATTACCAGTATTAGTACGTTTACGCATTTTTCCATTCGGGTGAATATAGAGCCCGTAAGTCCACAAGCGCCGGGTGAGAACCCAATATTCTTTGGTTTCTTCGTCATACATGAGGTCGCTTTCGGCCTGGTATTCTGAGGTTCCTTCGATAACCCAGCCACCTTCTTTGTAAAGCTTTTCGATGGAGTTGAGGAATTCGATATCGCTTTTGAAGGTATCCAGCATGTACGGCCTCACGTATTGCATATCGCCCGTCTGGATGCCGTAGTTGCGGGCTTTGATCCAGTCACGCATCATCTCGCGGAGACCAGCGAAGGTTTCGGGGTACTGTTGTGGCCTAGCCTTGGGGAGAGGAACGTTCTGTGCAGGACCATAT
>NZ_KV816924.1:284927-322064 GCF_001814485.1 Rothia sp. HMSC066G07
AGGACCATATTCATCTGCCTTGCGGTACTCGCCATCGGGGGCTTTCGAGCCACCGGAGTAGCCGCGAGTTACTCGCGGGCTCGGAGTAGCTGATGCAGAAGCAGCGTCAGATGCTGCCGCAGAGGCCGAAGCGGTCTCGCTCGGCGCGGCAGATGCGGTGGCTGCCGCCTCGTTATTTGCCTGCTGACCGCACGCCGCCAGCAGTCCGGTCAGGCTGAATAGTGCGCCGCCGCTCAGCAGCGTACGGCGGGTCAAAACGGATTCAGGTCCCATTAGAGGTGCTCCAATCGTCGGTGATGGTGTGTATGTGCTAGTCGAGAAGCTTTCTTTAGGTACATCAACGTATCCAAAAGCGACCAGACGAGGTTTCCTACGCTATCGATGCACCGGTGCATCACTATGAGTCCCAGAACCACCCTACAGGAAATTTAGCCATGTTTGCACTCTTTTGCGGTTTATGACAGTCAAAAAACCCCAATACATTATTTTCGCTATCAAACAACATTTGCCTACCGCAACGATGCCTATACTCTTACGGCAACGAAGCCACTTCCGTCAGGTCATCACATCGCCAAAATGCAGGGCCCTACTCCCCCGGCGGGTCCACCGCATCCCTGCTCAGACGGCGAGCGCGTACATGTCGCGGAGGGCCTCTTCTGCCTCGTCGAGGGCGTATCCGCTCTGGCAGAGAGCATCACAGCGGTTACCGTAGCGGAGGCCGGCGAGGAACTCGCGGTCGGTCACCTCCGGCAGGTACACCATGAGGTATTCGCCGTTGTCAGTGAAGAAGTCGTCAATATTGGCGGCGTCCTGACCGGAGCAGAAGGTGCGGAAGTCTTCATCGCTGTAGTAGCCATCCGTGTACATGGGTTTCTCCTTTGGTCGTTCGATGGAGGAATGAGAACGCGTCGTTGTTCTCTACCACCAAAGGTACGGGGCACCCCTGACAAGATAAGGGGCTGCACCGCCCCGCGCCGGAGAAAAACCAGAAAATATTGTGTGACGGGGGGTCTGGAGGTGCACTCCCCCACCGCCCGCATACGCTTCGCGGAGATGAGGTGGTGAAGACTGCTACCCTGCCGAGAAGGCTCCTCCCATGAACGGCGAGAAGCCACATGTGTTTCGAGAAGCCACCAAAGAAGTGGCTTTTCGAAACACATGTGGCTTCTGGGCGGGATATGAATCCGGCTAAGACTCTTCCCCAGCAATAATCTGCAAGTTCTGAATACCGCCCTGATTCACAATATCCAGAGCCAGGGTACGCAACGGCGGCAGGATATCCTCAATCGGTACCAGCGGATCAATAAATGTAGACACCGGCTGAAAACGTTTAATGGGTTCAGAATCAGTCTCTTCAGCAAGCAATGAGATTCCCGCATACATCCTTCGGAGGACAATTGGTTCTCCAGGCTGACCAATCAGACCAACACGAATGCGGAATCCCCCATACACATCGCGTTCCTGTGCATGTTCCCGAAGAAGAGAGAAGAAATCTATAAGAGCCTTCTCAATATCTGTGGACATGCAATGGTTAGGCTTTCCGGCTAGATACTCTGCCAAAGCGGACGACACACTCTGTACGCCCCCAAGCTGATAGGCTCCCACCAACGTTCCGTCATTGTGTAGGTATTTACGATATTTAGCGTCTGCTAGTGCATAGCTCCGAAGTACCCACTGGCGCATTCCCATAATGTTTTCTCCGGAATCCCAAATAGAAGTATGGCAAGTCTGCGTTTGGTGTTCTTTAGATTTGTTTCCATGCTGGGAAGCCATGAGATAGGAATACGCCCACGGACGAGTATGGCCAGAAGCTATATCACTGGGTATCGGGTCTGCAGGGATTACAGGGGTTATGGGAACGGCTGCGATGGCCAGGAATACTCCTTGTTCAGGGTTGAGTGCTTCTGCCGCCTGTTCAAAGTACCCCTGTAGAGTCTTTTCCTGCTCAACGCCACGCTGGAATCGTTCACGGAAACCACGCTCAATATCCCTCTCAGTCATGGGCACGGTATGCGGTCCGTTACGTCGTGGCGCTACAAAGGCATCATTACCCTTCCTCGCAAAATGAGGAGCATCCATTGAATCCGGAATATGCATGAGCACGATATACCCATCATCAGGATTTTCTCCGCAAGGGATTTTTTCAAAGTCAAGACCCACGACCGGCGGACCAATCTTACTGTATGCAGCTTGAAGGATGCGCTGTTCATCAGTTGCGGACCATTGAATGGGATTTATTGAGGAAGCCCCATTATTTTTGCCGTCTTCTCCTACCCCAAAGACAATCCAGCCGCCACCACTATTCGCCATAGCTGCGATATCTTTTGAGGCTTCTTCAAACCATGTCGGTTTTTTGGGGTTGTACAGTTCCTTTTTCCAATCAAGGTCGCTGGTCTCTTCCAGGCCTTCCTCAATGGCCTTTTTGATAATCTCAAGAGTGAGATTCCCAGGTTCTAAGCCCAAGGCGCGGTGAATGGGTGTAAACATTAGAACTCCTTATCAAAAGAGGAAATACCCATAGAATCTGAGTGCTATCCGCCCTCAAACCTTAGTATAGATTCCTTACAAAATTTCTGCCCCTGAATCGGTCAATCGAATCAGCTACTTAGCGGTTCGCCTGCGAGCGCGAGGCTTCTTAGCCGGCTTGGCAGCTTCCTCCGCCGCAGTCAGCTCCTGATAGCGCTCAAAAAGAATCTTCAAACGCGCCTCATCAGAAGAACAACGACGAGACGCACCAAAAGCGACATCCACCGCAGAATCCAACTCATCATGCGCCGCACGCAACGCAGGATCCATCGTCGCCAACGAAGCATACATATCAGCCAGCGACACCGGCTCACCCGCACGCTCCTCAATCGCCTCACGCGCAGCCAACACCTTACGGCCCGCAGCAATCACCTTACGACGCTGCTCCTCAGAAATCTGCGGCAACGGAAGGTTATTCCACACCACCGTATTCGAGAACCTCAAGCGAGACTCCAGCTGTCCACCAATGGCACGTTGCCACGTGATAAGCATAGAAGAGGAGAGGAGAGCAAAGAGGAAGCCATCTGGGTCGATGGCAGTAAATGCAAGGTTGCTCGTAATTGTTTCAGGGGAAAAGTGTTTTACGGTGAAGAACGGACGCTTCTCAGACACCACAGACGGAATGCACACATACGCTTCCAGGGGTTGACGCATTTCACCAAATAGGTGAGGAGTTTGTGCTAACTCCTGCGTTGCTTTCTTTGTGCTCTGCATACGCATGTGTGCCACTGCCTCCACGCGAGCACTCAGCACCGGGCTCGAAGCAATTTCCTCTTCCGTGGCATCGTCCAGCCACAAGCACCAGCGTTCCAGTCCCTGTACTAGCTCCTTAGCACCAACGAAAGGACGAAGATAGCGAGCCGCCATAGGGTCAGCGGCGACCACCGGGTAGTCCTCCACCTCAACGATTAGATTTCCACCATCCGTCGGCTGGCTTCCACGCACCACCTCAGGAATCAAAGAAGACAGAGGCTTAGATCGTTTCTCCACCAGTACATTCGGGCCCTCCACCAGGTAGGCGTTCAGAGTATGAACCGGCTCCTGCTCTACCGTTCGGCGAGTCGACCAATCGTAGTCAAACACTCGAACAGTACGAGACTTCTCCGGGGCCTCCGAGCGAGTAAAGCCCGTAATCACACAGTGCACCGCCGCCTTTCCCGCGGCTTCCGACTCCCACGGGAACGTACGATACGCAAACTTAATACGCCAGCCATCACGGAACAACGGCGCAAACAGCGAAGCAACCGGCTGACCCTGAACAATCGAATTCGTAGACACGAAGGCAAAATCACCAGGAACCACCTTCACATCCAGCGCTTCAGTCTGCTCCTGCAAGGTCTTCAGGTAGCGAGCAGCCTTAGCCAACCACGCCGTCGCAAAATCCAGGTACCCGGCATAGTCCTCGCCCCACGCCAAGCGCATACCCTGATCCTGAGCATCACCCTTCTTCGCCTGACCCACAAAAGGCGGGTTACCCGCAATGTAGACGCGCACGCCGTCAGCCACGTCCTGCGGGGTCACCGGCAAAACCTTCGACCAATCACGGTCCACCTGCTCGCCCGAGGCCTCATCAATCTCAGTCAGAGCATCGCCCTCAAGAATGTGGGCGCTATGGGCCAGAGGAAGACGCACCGGAGCATAGCCGAATTCCTCCATCATCTTCTGGTCCATCTGACGCTCCACCAAAAACATTGCCGTACGCGCAATTGAGGCAGGCCACGGGTCAAGCTCCAGACCATAGAAATTATCGATGGTCACCAAAGGCTCAATCGAGCGGGCACGTTTACGCACCCCCTCACTCACACCAGCCGTACCCACAACCAGCGAACCCAGCTCACTCTCATCGATCTGACCCAGATTACGCAAGCGCACCAGAATATCCAGCTCCAACTTACGCATCTCACGGTAGGCAATAATGATGAAGTTACCGCAACCACAAGCAGGGTCCATGAAGCGGATATTCGCCAGCTCACGGCGCAGATTACGCAGACGAGTCGGCTCATCCGACTTATCCACCGCGTTCGTAAGCTTATCCCGCAACTCATCCAAGAACAGCGGGTTCAAGGTCTTCAGCACGTCCTCCTCCGAGGTATAGTGCTCACCCATCTCACGGCGAGTCTTCGCGTCACGCACCGACTGGAACATCGAACCAAAAATAGCCGGAGAAACCTTCGACCAATCACGCTCCGAAGTCGCCAACAGCTGCTGACGGAACGTCTTTGCCACCGCGCCGCTCATCTCAGCAGGAAGCGGCACAGCATCCGCAAACATGCCGCCATTCACGTACTTAAAGCCAGACAGATACTCCGGAGCATCCGCCACAGCCGAGGCGCCCGAAGGCTTCTTATTCAACAGGTCAAAGAGCTCATTCAAGCGCTGCGCCAGATCCGTACCCTCCTGGTGGGTGCCACGAATCATCCGCTCAAACGAGTTCGAATCCTCAGACTCAGACCACATCTGCGTATCATCAGCAAACAACAAGAACAACAGGCGCGCCATCACCGTCGAAATCTGAGCCTCAGACATGCCAGCCTTCGCCAACGACTCAAAAAGACCCGCCATCTGGTTCGACGCAACACGAGTCTCATTCACCGTCTCAACGTCAAAACCACGACGCATGCGGTCCAAAAGACCCAGAATCGACACGCCATTCGCAATGTCATCAGAGGTCAGATACAGCAGAGCGCAACGCTCCAACAGCGCCTCAACCTGAGCCTCATCCGTCACCAACAGCTCATGACGAGTCAAACGCGACGACGAAGCGCTCGGCCAACGCCACACCTGACGCGGCGTAAAACCAACACCCTCCTGCACAAAAATGCACAGGCGGTGCATGCTCAACGCACGCAACGTACGGTCAACCTCAAGCTGCGAAGTGTTCGACGGAATACGGTCCACACGGCACACCCACACCGGAATGCCCGACTGCGCCGCCACACACTCCACCTTCAACACGCCAGAAGGAACCAGCGGGTCATCCACCTTCACAGTCTGAAACGAGGAATCTCCCAAATCCGACTCATCCCAGCCCAGAGATTCCCTAAAGAAATCACCCAGGCGACCCTCCACCAGGTACGAACGCGCCTGGTCCAGGTCATCATCAGGCCACACAACGGCCATAAAAATACTCCTTCACAAGAGAATAGTGAACCAACCGATTCACAGAAAAACTACACACAGCCCCGCGGTGCGAGACGCTTCACCGCGCCCCGCACCACAGGCCGTAGCACCCACCGGGGCGCACTAACGCACGGGTTCCTTACCCTCAAAATCAGGATTTGCAATCGCCAACGAACACACCACACGTGCCATCTGCATCTCAGATTCCTTCACCAACAGCTCATCGTCCTGGTGCATGCGCAACAACGCATCCAACAAAGAGCGGTTATCCGCCTTACGGCGCAACATACGGCGAAGCTCAGACTCAGCCTGACGACGCAGCGGGTAATGGTACAGCTTATCCAGCACCTTCCGCTCCCGCTCCTGCAGTTCCAAAGTATCCAGCGAAGCCGTGCTATCAGCCCCGTAGAAACGGCGGAACACCTGACGGCGCACACCACGCAGATTACCGTGCGTCGTGCCCTCCTGCCGCAAAACATACTGAGTCAACTTCTGCTGCAGGTCATAATCCTTCGGATCAGTTTCCTGACTCGGCGTCGAATACTCCGCATAGAACAAGCCCAGAGCCTTCGCCGGCGGCACCATGCTCTCCTTCGTGCTGTCCGTAGCCGGGTCATACGACCTCACCGCAAACAGGTCAATCTCAGAGTTCGTGCGCACATACGACACCATCAAAGCATTATCATCCGCCGGATGAACACTCGACTCACCGCGCAACGCACGAGTAGCCAAACGCTTATCCTGCATCTTCATAATCCGCTCAGCATGCTCAGGACGATTCTTCGCAAAATCAGCCCAACGCTCAGCAGCCTCAGACACCGCGTCAATACCCTCTTCCTCAGGCTCCTCGCTATCCAGGTTGCCCGAGTAGAAATCCTCAAGAGTACGAGCCGTAGCATCATCAGAAGACATATCAGTAAAGAACGCCTGATCAGCACCAAAAGCCTTAGCAGCAGATTCCAAACGCTCACGAATACGCGAACGCAACTTCAAAGTCCTCTCCACCGTCTGATGCGAAATCAGATACACATTCACCTCATGATGAACCTGACCCACACGGTCCACACGACCCGCACGCTGAATCAAACGAATAATCGCCCACGGCAAGTCATAATTCACCACCACGTGAGCATCCTGAAGGTTCTGACCCTCAGACAGCACATCAGTAGCCACCAGCACGCGCAGCTCAGGACCATTCAGAGCAGGAGCCTCCGCGTCAGATGCCTGCTCCGTCGGCACACGGTTCGACACCGGCGAGAAACGACGAGCATACGACGCCGGATCATCAGTATCACCAGCCACCGCAGCCACATTCTCAACACCCAGCTTCCGCAGGCCATCAGCAATGTAGTAGGCAGTGTCCTTATACTCCGTGAACACCAGCACCTTATCGTTCGCGTGCTTCTGCTCAATCAAATCACGCAGAGCATGAAGCTTCGAGTCAGTCTCAACCTGCCACGCGCCAAAGCGCCCCAGCATAGCCTTAATCAGCTCGCTATCATGCTGCAAATCATCGCGCAGACGAGACGTAAACACCGTCGAGGAAACCCACTTCGTCTGAGCCGGTGCACTCTGAACCAGGCTCTCATACATCTGCTCCAGGTTTCCGCTCAAATCCTGAACCTGCAGACCATCCACAGACTCAAAGTCAGCCGCGTCAGAACCCTCCAGGCCCAACTGGTCATCCGAGAAACTACCCGTCGGAACACTCAGCTGATGGTCAATCGCATAAATCCACAGCTCGTTACGAATCAACTGACGAGTCAACGACTGAATAAACGAATAACCCGAAGAGCTCAAACGCTTATACAAGCCCGAAAGCACAAAGCCACGCACATTACCACGACCCGAACGAGCCGCCTCAATAATCGCCCTATCCTCCGGAGAATGGTGTGCATTCGGGTTGTCATACCCAGAAATGTCATAACGCGGCAGACGCAAATCCCTCAAATCATCAAGGGTCTGGTCATCCTCCATAAAACGAGCAGGGTCATCAGCCTTAAAACTATGGCTCACCGGCTGCGACACCCAATCCGGGTAATAGAACTTACCCGTCGACAGCTCCAGGTAGCTGCGCTCCTTCGTCACCAAACCATCAGGAGAAGTCCACATCTCCGTCGGTGCCTGGTGCTTAGTGTACGCACGAGTACGACGCACCAGATGGTCACTCATCAACGTGCGCCAATCCTCCGGCTCCTCAGAAATCTCAAAAGCACGCAGGGTCGACAGGTTGCCCTCCAGCTTGTCGAATTTCCTCGGGTACTCCTTCAAACCTGCCTCAGGAACGATGCCCAGGTCAGCGTCCTCATCAAGGTACAGAGCCAACTGCGCCTTCACATCACTAAACGACAAGTTAAACGGGGTCGCAGTCAGAAGCAGAACACGCGACTCATTACGCGAGACATACTCCTTAATGGCACGCCACACCTGCGTATTCTCATTACGCAGATTATGCGACTCATCGCAAATCACCAGCTGATAACGCGCCAAATCATGCAACTCAGCAGCCGCCATCGAATAGCGAACCACCTTACCCACCACGTCATACTCGCTCAGATGCTTATCCCACATCTGCTCCAAGTTCTTAGGGCACAACACCAGAACGCGCATATTCTCTTCGTTCTGCAACATTGACGCCACAGCAATCGCAGTCAAGGTCTTACCCAGACCCACCACGTCACCCAGCATCGTGCCACCACGGCGCATCAAACGGCGCGCCAAAGTATGAGCAGCCGACTTCTGATAATCCATCAGCATATGCTCCAAACGCGGAGAAAGCGCATACTCCTGCTCACCAAAACGAGCATCCTCAGACAGCTCGTAGCAGACCTTCATATACACGTCATACGGGTCAGCCGGCTCAACCCACGACTGGTCAATCAAATCAATAATCTCGCGGGTAATATCAAACGACGTACGCTCACGCCACAGCTTCTCAAACCAATTCTTCAACTTCGCCGCATGATCCGAATCAGTCAACTCAACATTGAGCTCCAAATTCGTGTGCAAACCCGGACGAGTAAAGTTCGAAGAACCCACAAAACTCATCACCGGATGCATATTGCCCGGCTTTGGAGTGTGCGCAACATACGTCTTACCGTGCAAGGCCTGCTTCGTGTACACCTTCATCTGCACACGGCCAGACTCCAAATGCTCCTTCAACGTCAACAAAGCCTGACGACGCGCAGAGCTCGTACCACCAGCCATCAGCTGACCACGCAAATGCTGAACCAGCTCATCGCGGTAACCCGCACGCTCATCATTCTTCGGCACCGAAGACACCGACTCGCCGCGCATCTCCGCCTGTGCCTCACGATGCATCTGCTCCGTAATCGAACGCGGCACCATACCCAGCAGGATACGAGCCACCGGAGTGCCCGGCTCAAACGGAGCCTGACCAATCTCATCAGCAAACTCATCCCACGCGCTCAAGTTCATATAGCCCGTCGCAATATCCAGACGGTCATAGTACTTCATCGTGCGATGCAGTGCGTCAGCAAGCTTCGCGCCTTTACCTTCCCCCTGCGGAAGGTAACCAAGATTATCGTAAATTTCAGCCATGAAAATAACCTTTATATGTGAGTGAATAAAAAATGAATGAAAACTAGGCAGCCAACAGCGCCTTAGCCAGCTCCAGCTGAGCCTTAACCTTCGCAGTACGACGCTTACGGCCAAAAGTCGCCAACACAGCCGACTCAACATCCTGGCCCTCATCCATCAGCTCAGGATTCTGCTCATAGAAGCGCCAAGCATTCGCAATCTCAACCGGGCTAATCTGGTCAAACTCGCGCACCGCACCATCAACCGAAGGACGGAACTCGCCATACTCCTCGCGCGGCTCTTCAACATGCCACACGAACTTATGCTCATCCACCTGTAGCTCGGGCATGCGGTCCGCCAAACGGATAATCCAGTCGCGGTTTTTCTTCGCCAAACGGCTCACACCAAAGCATTGCGCCGCCAAAGTAGCCAAACGATCTGCCTGAACCGGACCCTCAGCAGACACAATCTCTTCAAGAGCAGCAGACATCTGATCCTTAGAACGCTTACTGCGCAGCGAATCAAAAATATCGCGGTCACCCAGCGAAATCGGCTCCCACGGCTCAAACGGGTAACGGCCCTCCCCCACCGCAAGACACAGCGGAGGAACCGAGGAATCAGAGACCGATGCCGGCTGAGAAGCCGAAGCAGGAGCCGCAGGCTGGGCGGGTCGAGAAACCGGTGCCGGGCGAGTAAACGCACCACGAGGCGCAGACACCTCAGTCTTCACCTCACGGGCAGTCGACACAGCCTGACGAACCTCCTCATCCAGCTCACGACGAACCGGTGCCACCTCACCAGCACCAAACAAATCAGCATGCACACGGTTCAGCTGGCTCTCACACCACTCCTGCTGCTCCGGCGCACCCAACGCCTCAAAAAGACGCGCCGCCGAATCGTAGATACGCACCGCATCATTGCGGTTCATATCCCTGCCGTGCATCTTCTTGTTGCGGAAAATACGCAAATCCTGCGCATACGTACCCACGGTACGGCTCGAATCAGGCTCAAATGGGTGCTTCCGCTCCGGAGTACCTACCGGCTCAGTCAGCATACGCAACTGAAGCTGAACGTCTCGCGGGTTGTAACGGCTCAACTCCACCTTGCGCTTACGCTGATCATCCAAGTAAAGCAGAATAGAAACCCAGCCATACTCCTCTACCTGAGACTGGGACATCACCCCCTTCTCCACCACCAAGCGAGTCAGCAGCGGATCAAGCTCACGGCCCAAATACTCCAAACAAGAGAAAGTGTAAGCGTTTGCCTTTTCAATAGACATATAAAAACCATTTCGTTGTATGTGTAGCGGCGACCATTGCCACCACATTCATTATGCCTAATGAGAACGACCTGTGCGTACTGGTTCGTCATTATGGAACCCAACCCGCTTCTCAGCGTAAAGACCAGAAAATAGAAATCCGGCCCGTCTACTCCATCAAGAGTAGCGGGCCGAACGGTTAACTCAAGAGTACAAAAACCAGCACCCAAAAATCAACACATGAAGGATATTTCTAAAGAGCCTACGCTTCCGAGGGCTTCGCGCCGGTCAGGCGGTACGCCTTGTACACGCCCGTCACGTTACGGACCACGTTCAGCACGTGCTCCAGCATGAAGCGGTCACCCAGCTCCAGGGCGAAGCGGTCCACCACGGTACGATCCTCCGAAGTGTGCACGCGCGCATCCAGAATGTTCACGCCCGATTCAGAAATCGCACGAATCAGGTCGCTCAGCAGGCCCTTACGGTCCAGCGCCTCCACCTGAATCTGCACACGGTACGTCGCGGTCGGCGAAGACGCCCACTCGACCGTGGTCACGCGCGGCTCCTCGTCAGCGTTACGCATGTTCGGGCAGTCGCGGCGATGCACCGAAATGCCGTTATAACGGGTCACAATACCGATAATGTCATCCGGCGGGACCGGGGTGCAGCAGCGCGCAATCTTCGTCAGCACACCCTCAGCACCCGGCACAATCACGCCGTTATCGCCAATTGCCTTGCGGGTCGACTTCAGCAGCGTCTCATCAAAATCGCTGACCTCAACCTCGGGTGCCGGCTCGTCGCCACGGTGCACCTCAACGAGGGTGTCAATGACCTGCTTCGGCGCAATCTCGTGCTCACCAATCGCACGGTACAGCGACGCCACATCGTTCTTGTGCAGCAGCTGAGCCACCTGAGTCATAATCTCCGGGCTCATCATCTTCTGCAGCGGCAGCTCACTGTTACGCATGCTCTTGGTGAGCATTTCGCGGCCTGCGAGTAGCGCCTCCAGGCGGCGTTCCTTCGCGAAGTACTGGCGGATCTTCGTGCGAGCGCGTGAGGAGCGAACGAACTTCAGCCAGTCCTCGCTGGGTCCGGCGTCTTCGTTCTTCGTGGTCATAATCTCCACGGTCGCGCCGGTAGGCAGGACCGTGTGCAGCGGCACCAGGCGGCCGTTGACCTTCGCGCCGACGGTGCGGTCGCCGACCTCACTGTGGATGGCGTAGGCGAAGTCCACGGGGGTGGAGCCGTTGGGCAGGGCGATTGCCTCGCCGTTGGGGGTGAGCACCACGATTTCGTCGGTGTCGAGGGTGTCAGCGAGCGACTCGTAGAACTTCTCCGACTCCGGGTTGGAGTTCGAAATCTCGGCAATGGACTGCAGGATGCCGACGTTCATCATCGCCGAGGTCTGGGTGCCCGGCTCCTTCGGGTCCTTCGCGGGCGCGCCGCCACGAGCTGCGACCTTCTCGCCGCGCGATGCCGCCTTGTAGCGCCAGTGCGCCGCCACACCGTACTCAGCTTCTTCGTGCATCTTGTAGGTGCGGATCTGAATCTCAAGCGGCAGGTTGCCCGGACCGTACACGGTCAGGTGTAGCGACTGGTAGTTGTTGTTCTTCGGGTTCTTAATGTAGTCCTTGAAACGGCCAGTCATCGACGGCCACAGGGACAGCACGTGGCCGAGCACGGTGTAGCATTCCGCCTCTTCCTCAACCATGATGCGCACGGCGAGGATGTCGTTAATCTCGTCGAAGCTGCGGCCCTTCGTCTTCATCTTCTGATGAATCGAGTAGTAGTGCTTGGGGCGGCCCGTCACGGTCGCGTCGATGCCCACCTCTTTCAGGCGGTCCGTAATCTTGGTGCGCGCCTCGTTCAGGAACTTTTCGAGGGCGGGGGTGCGTTCGCCGACCATGCGCACCATTTCGGCGTAAATCTCCGGGCTCATGGCGGCGAAGGAGAGGTCCTCCAGCTCCCACTTGATCGTGTTCAGGCCCAGGCGGTGCGCGAGCGGCGCGTAAATTTTCAGGGTCTCCTCCGCCTTCTTCGCGGCGGAAGCCTGCGGCACGAAACGCCAGGTACGGGCGTTGTGCAGGCGGTCGGCAAGCTTAATGAGCAGCACGCGAATGTCCTTGCTCATGGACAGCACGAGCTTACGAATCGTCTCGATGGAGGCGTTCTCACCGTACGTCATCTTGTCCAGCTTGGTCACGCCATCGACCAGGTAGGCGACCTCCTCACCGAAATCCTCGGTGAGCTGCTCCATCGTGTAGTCGGTGTCTTCCACCGTGTCGTGCAGCAGGCCGGCGGCGAGCACGGGGCCGGTCGCGCCCATCTCCGCAAGAATCGCGGTCACAGCCACCGGGTGGGTGATGTACGGGTCGCCGCTCTTACGCTTCTGGCCCTCGTGGTAGTGGTTCGCCACCTCGTAGGCGCGCTGCAGCACGCGGATATCCTCGTCGGGGTGGTAGCGGCGCACCGCGCGCACGACCGGCGCGATCATGGGCGAGAAACGGATGGTGCCGCCGTGCGAATCGGACGCCTCCATCGTGCTGCTGCGGCTACCGAAGACGAGGCGGTTCGGCACACGTCCGCCAGCAGCCATGACGCGGTGCGAGCCGCGTTTCTTCTTTGCGTCAGACGAATCAGTTTCAGGCAGAGGAATCGGGCCAGCGGGCCGAACCGCGGGCTTCTCGGCGGTCCCTGCAGGGTTCTCAGCGTTGGTGTTCACGGCAGGTTCTGCACTCATTCCAGGCTCCTTCGGACTCAAGATAATCAGCCGCACACTCAGGTTCCTCATCGTTGAGGGCTATACCGGCCAAACCAGCCATCAGCAGGCTCAAACGCGAGCGCACAGTATCTTCACTTCTTATCCTACCCAGCGGTCTGGAACGCGCCAAACTATGCGACGTTTTAACACGCCCGAGCGCGTTTTCTGAGCGAATATCCGGGTGGATGCACGGGCACGCTAAAGGGGAGCCGATACCTTTCGGTATCGACTCCCCTATCGTTAGCAGCGCCAGTAGCGCTGGCGGAACGTTGGCTAGCCGTTCAGGTTCACGCGGTGAATCTCAATGGTTGCGCGTGCCGGCTTCTTAGCGGGCTTCTCGGTTGCCTTCTCGGCATCTGCGGAATCCTTGGATTCCTCAGCAGACTTGCTGGACTTCTCAGCCTTAGCGGCCTCGGCGGGCTCCTCCGAAGAATCACCCTCAGCATCCTCAGCGTCCTTGAAGCTGCCGCTCTCCACCTTCGCGGTGTGCTCACGAATCTGAGGCTCACCCAAACGCAGCGAAGCATACAGCGGCGCAGACACGAACAGCGTGCCGAACATGCCCACCAGAATACCCACGAACAGCGACAGGGACAGGTCCTGCAGAGTACCCGCACCCAGGATGAACGCACCAATGAACAGGATCGCGCCCACCGGCAGAACACCCACAATAGCGGTGTTAATCGAACGAACCAGGGTCTGGTTCACTGCCAGGTTAATCTGCTCGGCAAAAGTCGTGTCGCGGCGTTCCAGCACATCCTCGGTGTTCTCACGGATCTTATCGAACACCACCACCGAGTCGTACAGCGAGTAGCTCAGAATCGTCAAGAAACCAATAATCGCACTCGGAGTGATCTCGAAGCCGAACGCGGCGTACAGGCCAACCGTCACCACCACGGTGAAGAACAGGCCCGCAATAGACGCCAACGACATCTTCCAGGTACGGAAGTAGAACGCCATACCAATCAGCGCAAGCACCACAAACGCGACCAGACCCCAGAACGCCTGACGGGTCACATCCGCACCCCAGGTCGGGCCCACAAACGAAGAGGTCACGTCATTCTCAGAGACGCCGTAACCCTCCTGCAGAGCCGCCTTCACCTGCAGAGTCTCATCATCGCTGAGCTTGCTCATCTGGGCACGAATCGTACCCGGGGCAATATTGGTCACGCGAACATCCGAAGCGTCCTTCGCCTTCTCGTGAATAATGCGCTCACCCGTAGCAGTATCAACGTGCGCAGTCTTCGAGACCACGAACTCCGAACCGCCACGGAAATCAATACCCAGGTTGAAGCCGCCACCAACAGCCGGAATCAGAACCGAAACCGCCATCAGCACAGCCGCAAGCAGCAGCCACAGGCGGCGCTTACCCACGAAGGGGTACGAGCGGGCGCCCGAATGCAGGTCATTACCGAAGCGGGCAAAAGCATTAGGTTTCACATCGGTAGCCATGCTTAGCTCTCCTTCTTCTCATCAGAAGCAGACTCGTCAGCCTCAGCGGCAGCACGCTCTGCACGGCGACGCTCAGCAATGCTCAGCTGCTTCTCCTCCGGGCTGCGGAGGCGACCGGCACCACGGTACAGCGGCGTAGCGCCCAGCGACTCAGGCGACAAGCCCGAGTGGCGGTGACCCTCACCGAAGTAACGAGTATTCGCCAGCAGAGTCAGCATCGGGTGGGTGAACAGGTACACGACCACAAGGTCAGCAATCGCAGTCAAACCAAGGGTGAACGCGAAGCCCTTCACCGAACCGACCGACACCACGTACAGCACCACAGCAGCCAGCAGGTTCACAGCCTTCGACGCCAGAATAGTGCGGGATGCACGCTGCCAACCGTGGTTCACCGCCGACGGGATCGTGCGGCCCGCACGGATCTCATCACGGATACGCTCAAAGTAGACGATGAACGAGTCAGCCGTAGCACCAATCGCCACAATCAGACCCGCCACACCAGCCAGGGACAGGCGGTAGTTCAACGCCCAGCCCAGCAGCGCAATCGCCTCATACGAGATGATGCCCGCAACAATCAGCGACGCAATCGTCACAAAGCCCAGCAGACGGTACTGGAACAGCGAGTACACGAACACCAGCAGCAGACCAATCAGGCCGGTCAGCAGACCCACACGCAGCTGCTCCGAACCCAGGGTCGCAGAAATCTGCTGCTCCGACTGGATTGTGAAGCTAATCGGCAGGGCACCGTACTTGAGCTGATCGGCGAGAGCCTTCGCCTCCTGCTCGGTGAAGTTACCGGTAATCTGCGGCTTACCGTCAGAAATCACAGCCTGCGACACCGGGGAAGACAGCACCTTGCCGTCCAGCAGAATCGCGAAGCGGGCACGCGGATCATTTGCGTTCTGTGCACGAATCGCGTTCAGGCGAGAAGTAATGTTCTGGAACTTCTCACGAGCCTCATCGTTGAACTGAATGTTCACAGCCCAACGGCCCGTAGTCACGCCCTGACCGGTCGTCTCCTGCGAGTGGCTTGCGGTAGAAATATCGCTACCGCTCAGCTCCACAGGACCCAGAATGTACTTCTCCTGACCGTCAGTGGAACACGCCACCATCGGCTTAGTCGGGTCCGCACTATCGGCGTCCTCATTACGTGCCGCGGTGCAGTCCTTCGCCTCGTACTGCTTGTACAGGTCCGCAGTAATCCAGTTACGGTCCGAACCATCAGTCGGCTCCGCGGAGGGCTTGGGCAGCTTATCGTCCGCAGTGCGGGCATCCTCAGCCACCGCAGTACCGGCACCAGAAAGCAGCACCGGGCGGAAGGTCATATTTGCAGACGCCTGAATCAGCTGACGAGTCTCAGCGCTAATCGTTCCGGGAACCGAAACAACCACGTTATTACCCGAGCCGAAAGAGGTCGTAACCTCCGCCTCCGAAACGCCGGCACCATCAACGCGCTGACGAATAATCTCAACCGCCTGGTTCAACTGCTCCTGGGAGACGTTCTCATCCGAAGAGCCATTAACCTTCGGAGAAAGAATCATCTGAGTACCACCCGAAAGGTCCAGGGCGAGCTTCGGTGCCCAAGAACCTCCCGAATAGGTGCTACCGAAAATACCGGCAGCCATAACAACCATGAGCAGGACCATCGAGAGGAGCGCCCCTCGCGCGGCTGCAAGCGGTGAACGCTTAGCCATAATGTTCCTTCTTCGTATGAATAGTATTGAGTGTTCTACAGATTCCGTAACGCGAAAACCCGACGCCGCTCACTGGGCGCCGGGCTCATACGCTCTGAATTACTTAGCAGTATCAGAAGAGGTATCGGATGCGGTAGCCTCGTACACGTCCTCGGTCAGGGGCGCTGCGGGGGCTTCCTCCTCGACGACAGCCATAATCGCGTTCACTGCCAGGGTGATAACAACACCGTCCGCAATCTGAAGCTGCAGCTTGTTGTTATCGAGGTCGGTGCTGACGACGGTGCCGTAGATACCCGAACCGGTCATCACCTGGGTGCCGGGGACGAGAGACTGCTGCATTGCGCGCAGTTCCTCCATCTGCTTACGCTGACGCTTCTGGGCGGAGAACATCATCCAAGCCAGCAGCGCCATCATGGCAATCATAATCAGGAGGTTAAAATCCATGGTCTCACTTTCACATCCGCACCCGTGCCGCTCACCGCGAGGGTTGAGCGTACCAGAAGGTGTGGAATCGTAGATACAGTACGTATCCATCCTACGCGAGAGCTTGAGCTTTAGCGCTCCGAACCAGCATTTTTGTGAGGTTAACCTGAGTTTTGGACTCTCTCGGCGTAATTTTCTGTTCCCAGAAGAAGCTACAGAGAAGCCCGCGGGAGACTGATACCTCCCACGGGCTACTGCTGTGTTATCAGCTGATGCGGGTCTAGAGCTGCATCTCCGGGGCCTCCAAGCCGAGGTGCTCCCACGCCGCGGGCAGAGCCACACGACCGCGCGGGGTACGACCGATCAGGCCCTCACGCACCAGGTACGGTTCGGCAACCGTCTCCACGGTCTCCGTCTCTTCACCCACCGCAATGGCGAGGGTGGACAGACCCACCGGGCCGCCTCCAAACTTGTGAATCAGCGCCTCCAGCACGGCGCGATCCAGGCGGTCCAGGCCGCGCGAATCCACCTCGTACATGTCCAGCGCGGTTGCGGCATCACGCGCATTGATGCGGTCCACGCCGTTCACCAGCGCCCAGTCACGCACGCGGCGCAGCAGGCGGTTCGCAATACGCGGCGTGCCGCGGGAACGACCGGCGATCTCGGTGAAGCCCTCGGAGGTAATCTGCATGTCCATCAGACCCGCACTACGGCGAAGCACCAGCTCAAGCTCCTCCACCGAGTAGAACTCCAGGTGACCGGTAAATCCGAAGCGGTCACGCAGAGGGCCGGGCAGCAGACCCGCACGGGTCGTCGCACCGACCAGGGTGAACTGCGGCAGCTCCAGCGGAATGGAGGTCGCACCCGCACCCTTACCGACCACAATGTCCACACGGAAATCTTCCATCGCCATGTAGAGCATTTCCTCAGCCGGGCGGCTCATACGGTGAATCTCATCCAGGAACAACACCTCACCGGGAGTCAGCGAGGACAGAATCGCCGCCAAATCACCCGAATGCTGAATCGCCGGGCCGGAGGTGATGCGCAGCGGCGCCTCCATCTCCGCCGCAATAATCATTGCGAGCGTGGTCTTACCCAGACCGGGAGGACCCGACAGCAGCACGTGGTCGGCGCTACGGCCACGCATCTTTGAAGCCTCCAGCACCAGGGACAGCTGCTGACGCACACGGCGCTGACCCACAAAGTCATCCAGGGACTTAGGGCGCAGTGCCGCCTCAATCATCTTCTCTTCAGGCTCTTCTTCCATCGCCACCAGGCGCTGGGCGGGAGCTGAAGACGCCTGAGTGCCGGGCACCTGACCGGGAAAATACCCGCCGGAAACCAGGGACGCCGCGGGCTGCGGCTCATAGGGATTCTGGCTCATAGAATTCTTCTTTCACAAAAGTTTGAGTGGGATACGTCGAATAGGGCGCGCCGTCTAGTGGCGGCCCACCGTGTTCTGAGTACCCAAGGAGGCGAGCACACCACGCAGAGCCACACCCACCGGCTCAGTCTCTGCGGCAGGGTTGTGCTGCACGTAAGCGTCAATAGCGGCGGAAGCGTCCTTCTCGCTCCAGCCCAGAGAGGTGAGAGCGTCAAGCACCTGCGGCTTCCAGACAATGCCCTGGCTCAGCGGCAACTCATCGGTCTGGCCATCGCTGAGAATCAGCTTGCCGGCAAGCTCCAGCACAATACGGCGGGCACCCTTCGGGCCAATACCGGGAACCTTCGTGAACGCCTTATCGTCACCGGTCGCCACGGCGCGCTCCACCTCAGCGGCAGTGTGAACACTCAACACCGCCAGAGCAATACGCGGACCAATACCGGAAACCGAAAGCATCATATCGAACACTTCACGCTCGGCAGGCTCCGAAAAACCGTACAGAGTCATCGACTCTTCACGCACAATCATGGTGGTCAGCACGGTAGCTTCCTCACCGGTGCGCAGCTTGGAGAGAGTACGCGCGGTAGCGTACACGAGCATGCCAAAACCGTTCACGTTAATCACCGCATGATCAAGGCCCACCTGAGCCACACGACCGGTCAGGGATGCAATCATTTCTCTCCACCTTTCAACACCGCGCCCCGAATCGGGCTCGCGGCAGTGTGAGGGCACCGGGAACTCCGGCACCCGCAGAACGCACTCCCCCAGTTCAACGGGGAGACACTACAAGTATATTAGAATATTTCTTCTGAAATCAAGCATATATTCGAACTTCTTAGCGAATACATGCGAGCCAGCAAGAGGTACGAAAAAGCCCACGAATGCGCCTCTAGCGGCGAGCGCGCGCCTCCGCCTCCATCCAGGCACGCTGCGCCGGAGTCAACGACCCGCCGCGGCGAGCCTGCGCCGGGCGTGAACCCTGGTGAGTCTGCGTCTGAGCGGACATATTAATGCCCGAACCAATGCCGCCGCCACGCCAACCGTGACAAATCGCAATCGCCAGGGCATCGGCAGCATCGGCAGGCTTCGGCATGGAATCCAGCCCCAAAATACGGGTCACCATACGACCCACCGACGCCTTATCGGCGCGGCCGCTACCGGTCACCGCCGCCTTCACCTCCGAAGGGGTATGGAAGAACACTGGCACGCCGCGCATCGCCGCTGCAGAAATCACCGCGCCCGAAGCGTGCGCCGTACCAATCACCGTGTTCACCTGCTCCTGAGCGAAGATACGCTCAATCGCCAGGGCATCCGGCTTATAGGTGTCCAGCCAGTGGGAGGCGGCGTTGAAAATCCAGAGAATACGCTGGTCCAGGGACTCCGCCGGGATCGTGCCGGCAACACCCACGTTCACGAAGTGCGCCTTACGGTCGGCGGTCATATCGAGCATGGAGAAGCCGCAGCGGGTCAGACCCGGGTCAACACCCATGATGCGGGTTGCACCCGGCACACGCTCCACGGCGGCGGCAGTACGGTTCTCACGCATGCTATCGCGTGCGGCAGGTTGAGCGGCGGCCATCATCTCCCCTTTCGACAAACTCCCTCTAGAATCTCTAGATTCTAGCCCTTCAGAATCCTAGCACCCGGTACCGGGGTGTGCCACGAGCACGGTCACCGCCGACACAGTCACGCGCGCCCCGCGAAAAGTACCCAGCGCATCCCCACCCCAAAACGCTAAGAAGCCACTCCCCCAACCAGCCACCCTACGGCGGCTCGGTTAAAGGAGCGGCTTCTTCAAGCATCAGATATCAGAACCTGAGTGATTACTCAGCTGTGATTACTCAGCTTCCAGCTCTGCCATGACCTCAGCAGAAACGTTAGCGTTCGAGTAGACGTTCTGAACGTCGTCGAGCTCTTCAATAGCGTCTGCCAGCTTCATGAACTTCTTAGCACCCTCAGCGTCCAGGTCAACCTGCATGGTCGGGCGGAAGACCGGGTCATCGTTGTTGTACTCCAGGCCAGCCTCGTCCAGTGCCTTACGGATCTCGGGCAGGTCGGTCGGTGCGGAAACAACGGTGAACACGTCGCCCTCGTCCAGAACCTCTTCGGCACCTGCATCCAGAACAGCCATCAGAACGTCGTCCTCGGTCAGACCGTCAGTCTTGGTGACCTCAGCAACGCCCTTACGCTCGAACAGGAACGCAACCGAACCCTGGTCAGCCATGGTGCCGCCGTTACGGGTCACAGCCAGGCGAACCTCAGACGCTGCACGGTTACGGTTATCGGTCAGACACTCAATGTACAGAGCGGTACCCTGCGGGCCGCGTGCTTCGTACATGATTTCGGTGTAGTCAATGGTCTCACCGGTCAGGCCAGCACCACGCTTGATTGCGCGGTCAATGTTGTCGTTAGGAACGGAGTTCTTCTTCGCCTTCGACACAGCCAGGTCAAGAGCGGGGTTACCAGCAATATCAGCGCCGCCCATACGTGCTGCAACTTCAATTGCCTTAATGAACTTCGCGAAAGCCTTCGCGCGCTTAGCGTCGATAGCAGCCTTCTTGTGCTTAGTAGTCGCCCATTTAGAGTGACCGGACATTCGTATCTCCCTTAGTCAAAACCTCTGTGCGGACACGGCGAAACGTCCCACGCACCGTACTGTACTCACATAACTATACCGTAGCGGAGGCGCACACCACCTCAGAAAGTGCACGCCACCGCCAGGAATAGGCTAGCGGGGGCGAGATGCAGCCGAAGCGCGTGCCTTCTCCACCAGTGAGTCGTCAATCGTGTTCGGCGCGAACTCGCCAAACTTACGCTGAGCCGCCTGCTCAATCAGGTAGTCCGAAATCTTCGGGTTCTTCGGTAGCAACGAACCGTGCAGGTAGGTGCCAATCACGTTGTGCACGCGCGCACCCTCATACGCATCGGTCACGTTGTTACCCTCACCCTTGGTGACGGTAGCCAGCGGGGTGCAGCCGGAACCCAGGTAGGTCAGACCCGAGTGGTTCTCAAAACCAATCACAGTGCCGAACTCCTCAGACTCCTCAACAATATTGCCGATTAGGCGGTCATCGCCGCCGACCGTGTGCGCATCAAAAATGCCGATACCCTTCAGCACCTCACCCTCACGGGTGCGGAATTCCTTGCCGAACAGCTGGTACAGGCCACAAATGACGAGCATCGGCACGCCAGCCTCAGCCAGCGAGCGCAGCGTGTCACCGTTCGCGTGCAGGTCATCCTGAATCACGGACTGACCCGAGTCCTGGCCGCCGCCACCCAGAATGATGTCAACATCTTCCGGGAAAGGCTGACCGGGGTTGTGGTCCAGAATCTGCACGTCAAAGCCGTGCGCCTGCGCGCGACGAGCCAACGCCAGGGTGTTACCCCAGTCGCCGTAAATGTTCATGTCGAGCGGGTACAGCTGCAGAATACGCAGAGTCTTACCGTTATTGGGGCCGGAGGCGGGGGTGCCCTCAAAAGTGTGAGTTGCCGTCATTAGGAAACCCTCTCAACGTCAGTGATCTTTGCGAGCTCTTCACGCAGAGCCAGCATTGCGGTGTAGGTGCAGAAAATACGCATGGGTGCGTTACCGCTGGAGGCAATGAAGCCCTTGAGCGCATCGGCGAGGTTCTCGTTGACCTCGTCAACCTTCACGCCGTCATGCTCCAGGCGCAGCGCCATATCCCAGGCGCGCACACCCGAAACCATCTGCACGCCGGTCTTCTTCAAGCTGTCGAAGTCAACATCCCACAGCCAGGACACGTCACGACCGTCAGCGTACTGGTCGTTAATCGTGATCATGGTGGCGTAGTCGTCAGCGTTCGCGCTCGCCAGGGACAGGCGGAAACCGCTCGGGTTCTTCACGAGCAGCAGCTGCAGCGGGCGGCCGTTCACGTTCAGGGTCTCACCGCGACCGAAGGCGGGGGTAATCTTCGCCAGCTCCGCGATGAGCTTATCTTCGTTGAGCTTTTCGCCCATGACGGCGCGGGTCAGCGCCATAGCGCCAGCCGCGTTGAAGATGTTGTAGATGCCGTAGAGGTTGATTTCGCCGACTCGCTCTACGCCCGCCAGGTCGAAGGTTGCGGAGGTGCCGGAGAAAGCGGTCAGGGTGACGTCTGCGTCGGGCAGGGTTGCCTTCGCGACGGTGCCGCCGCGCATCTCATCGTCCGAGGGGAAGTACGAACGCAGGGACTCATCCAGGCCGTAGTACTTGACGGTCACGCCAGGCTGCACGTTCTCAGCGAGGGAGCGGATGCGCGGGTCCTCACGGTTGAGCACCACGGTGCCGGTCGTTGCGGAGGCGACGGTCGCCAGCATGCGGCGGGTCGTGTCAATCTCACCGAAGCGGTCCAGCTGGTCACGCAGAACGTTCAGCAGCAGAGCGTAATCGGGCTTGACTGCCTTCACGAAGTGCACGGCGTGCGCCTCGTCCAGCTCAAGCACAGCAATATCAGCATCAAGCTTGCCGCCGAGGGTCATCTCGCCCAGCAGTGCCGCAGCGACACCGCGCACAAAGTTCGAACCGGTGCGGTTAGTGAAAACCTTCAGACCCTGAGCTTCAAGCAGCTGCACAGCCATCTTCGTGGTGGTGGTCTTACCGTTCGTGCCGGAGACAACAACCACGCCGTAGGGCAGCTTCGCGAGCTCTTCAGCGACGAAGTCGGGGTGCAATTTTTCCATGACAAGGCCGGGGAAGGCGGAGCCGCCGCCGCGAAGCTTAGTCGCGGCGCGTACGCCCTGGCCGAGAAGACGAATGAGGGGTTTGGACATGCTTACCATTTTAGTACACGCACGCCAGCGGCTGAATGGTCCGCCCGGCTCGTTCGCTCATGCCGGACGGGGCGGGGTTACTGGGGTTTTGGCGCAGGGGGTGCGGGGGTTTTGGTTCAGGAGGTTTGGTGTGGGGCTCCGGCTAGAGCGGAGCGCCGGGGGTATTAGAACAGCGAGCCCGCCTAGTACAGTGAACCCATCTAGAACAGAGAACCCTGCACCCTCACCCGCGTGAACTCCTGCGCCGGCTCCACGAGCACATTCCGCCACGCGGCAGTGTTCACCAGGAACGCTGCGTCAGCATCGCCGGTGTGGGCGCTCAAAAACTGACCAGCCGCACCCGTACAGAAGAAGCCAGCCGACCCACTCTCCAGACCAGAATCACACGGCGCTAGGGGTTCGGGCGATTGCGCACGCAGTGCCGCATACGGGCGGTTCATGGCGAGCGACGGAATCCACGGCTCATCCAGGGCGGTGAGCGGCACCTCCGGCTCGGTGCGCGCCAGTTCGGCGAGCGCTTCGCGGGCGCGGGCAACCGCCTCCTGATGGGCAACACGAAGCTGCGCGCCGGGCAGCGGATTCGTCCAGGCGCGGTACTTGCTCGCCACCTGCTTAACCTGCGGAATCTTCGCGAGGGCGGTCACGGCGTCCTCGGCGCGGCGAATAGCAAGCCCGTCGGGTGCGAGCGCAATGTATGTGGCGGTGGCGACCGCCTGCTCGTCCAGGCGGCGCGGGGTCGAATGCAAGGAGCTCGTGCCAACCTTGTGCGTGCCGTCGGGGAAGGTCGCGATGTAGAGGCGATGCTCCAGCATGGCGTAGGCGCGCATGGATTCGGTGAGCGTTCCGGGGTACAGGTGCGCGCTGTGCAGGGCGGTGAATTCGTCGCGGGCAGTGCAGCGCGGGCACTGCTGGCCACGCTGGATGCGGGTACCCTCGGGGCAGGGTACGCGGCGGATTCCCGCGGATTCGGGGGCGGCGTCATTGCTCGTGCCGGTGGTGTATCCGGCGCAGTAACGGTAGAGTTCCCCCTCGCTATCGCGCGGAATACGCAACCCCATGTAGGCGCCGGGGGTCAACGGAATTTGGATGCGAACCCCGCTCGGAACGCCACGCTGCGCGGGACTGCTTTCCTGGCTAGGGGCGCTCTCCCCCGTCATATAGGGCACCCCTGCCGCTTGAGATGCCCGGTGATGAGCTCCTTCCGCAACCCCGCCGGGCACGACCGGTTCCACCTCAATGAGCGGGCGGCGGTTGGACCAGCGGATCTGCCTCCAGATGAGTAGCTGCGGCGCGCCTGCAGAATCACCAGCGGCAGGCGCAGCAGCAAACTCGTCGAAAGCAGTCTCAAGCAGGTTGGGGTAGTCCATAGCATTCCACTCTAGCGGGTCTGGCGGGTTCTTTCGCGTGGGTTCTTTCTCGCGGGGTGCGGTGCATCCGGGTATCAAACCATTGGCGGCACATCTAAACGTTCGGTACAGGCGCACATCCTCGGAAAGCAAAAAGAGGCCAGCGTCCTTCACGCTGATCCGCACCCCTCGCAGTGTTGCCGTGCGTTCACGCACGACGGGGTGGGTTCTCAGCTGAGGCGCTGACCTCTGTGGTTGAGGCAGGGCGCTTACCCTGCCAAGCCCGAAAGCGATCGGTGACCGCTATTTTTCGGTGAGCTATGCGGTGTTTCTGGAAGCCGGAAGCTTCCCCGCAGCGTCGCTGCATTTAAAACTTTGCCATATCCAATGGACATAACATCATTCAAATACGCATCGACTGCCCAATCTGCGCATTTATGACGCAGAATTTCTGTGCACTAGCTGGCAAATTGAAGCAATTAGTGCAAAATTTCAAAATCACCAAGCCGCTCAGCCGGACTATCTGACGGATGATCCACGCCATCTAGCTGAGGCGGGCAAACCCCTCCGCGATGGCCACACGCATATCGTCCAGCGTGCGGGACATAGTCTTGGTGTGAGCGATAATCGGCAGGAAATTCGTATCCCCACTCCAGCGCGGCAGAATATGCTGATGCAGGTGATCAGCAATGCCCGCGCCGCCAACCTTGCCCTGGTTAATACCGATATTGAAGCCGTCATTATGCGACACCTCGCGCAGAACCTTCATGGCGAGCTGGGTCAGCTGCGCAATCTCCATGGTTTCTGCCTCGGTCGCATCATCGTAGAACGGGATGTGGCGGTACGGGCAGACCAGCAGGTGACCGGGGTTGTACGGGTAGAGGTTGAGAATCACGAAGGCATGCTCGCCGCGGTGCACAATCAGCGACTCTTCGTCACTGCGGCTGGGCGCGGTGCAGAAGGGGCAGGTCTTCTCGGTGTAGTCCTTCTGGCCGCCGCTCACGTAGGCGGTGCGGTGAGGGGTCCACAGGCGCTGGAACTGGTCCGGTGCGCCGGGCAGCTCGAAGGAATCCTGCACCGAGGCTGCGGTGCCATGCTCGGGGGTCATGTTCTCGCTCATAGTCCCATTCTATAACCCACACGCGGCAACAGGAACGCCCCGTCCGTCATGCGTGCCAGATATGAGATAACTCCCCCGGCAGCGCGCTTAGCTGTGCTGCTTTTCCAGGTGAATGATGCGGGTGGCACCCTCAAAGGTCATGGGGAAGCTCAGCACGCCGTCCTCCATGACGAATTCCTTGGTTTCCTTATCGGAGGCGTACGGTGCGTGGCTCAGCTTCGCGTGGTCCACGTGCGAAATGTAGCTGAAGTTGCCGGTCTTCGCCTCGAAAGTGCCAGCCCAGAAGGGGGTTGCCAGCTCTTCGTGGTTCAGGTGGTAGGTGACCTCGATAATGCCGTCGTGAATGACTGCGTCCATGTAGTTCTCAAGGTTGGTAGAGTCCTGCTGAACCCAGGTGCCGTCCATGATTTTCTGCGAGCGCGCAACGGCTGCCGAGGAAGGCATGGGCGCCGCGGTGTATGCGGCAGGCTCCTGGTTGCTCGTGTTGTCCGGCGCGGGGGTCTCAGTAGGCTGGGTCGCAGCCGGGTGAATCGACGGGTCATGCGAGGCATTAACCGCCGCCTTAATTCCGGTGCTGTCATCGCCGGGGGCGGAAACGGCACTAGGCTCGACGGTTTCAAAAGCTGCGGGGTCAACAACCGCACTTGCGGAGGCGTTATTCGGTGCGGGTGCACACGCGGTGAGAGAGAGCGCGCCGAGTAGAGCGAGCGCGCCCAGAGTGGACTTAGGTACCACGAACGTGTCCTAACAGAGTATGTGTTTGAGTGAGTTTGTGAGTTGAGTGGTGCCTCCCCGTGAGTGAGGTGGGGATACGACGACACCCCGTAGCGCATTGAGGCTACAGGGCGTTCGATAACCGGCACGGTAGATAGTTTATAGGCTCTGGCTAGGAGTTTCACCAGTGGCGGCCATTTTTAAAAGATAGTTTGGTCACATTAGATCTTAAGTTGAGGGGTTTTTCGCGCACACGAGCCCCAATTTGCACTCTCCACGGGCTAATTTTGCCTCGACAAGGCGAAATATCCCGCACGGTGGCGTGGGCGGCAATTTTCTTGCCTTCGTCTTGCCTTCGCGTGGGCTCGGCACCCAAACCCACCGCTTCAATAAGTATGCGGTGTGGGTTTGAGCGCCAAGCCTCAACTGAACTGTTATATCTGCGCTGCTATCTGCGCTACCGCAACCGAGCCGCTACAGCCCGGTTACTGTCCGCAGGGTATTTGCGAGCGGACTACTGCTTGCGGGAACGTAGCGAGAACTTCTCACGAATAATCGTGAACGTCTGGCGGGTCTCCTCCAGCAGGGCGACCGGCTCCTGCTCGCGCACCGCAACCTCATGAGATGCCGAGGAGTCGGCAGGTTCACCAGCCCGCGCGGCGCCGGGCGCGGTGTTCGGGGTAGCCTCCGCAGAAGCTGCCGCAGCAGCACCCGGAGCGCCAGGAGTACCAGGGGCAGTAAAGCCCGCGGCGGCGCTGAAACCGGCGCGGCGTGCCGCCTCCGCATCCGAAGGAACCGGGTGCACACCGTCTTCATCCACGACCTCACGCAACGTGTAGTCGCGGGCTTCACGGCGCGCATACTCACGAGCCAGCAGGGCACGCAACTCAGAAATCTCCTGGCGAAGATCGTCCACGTCAGCCTTGGTTGCGGGGTACTCCTGCTCCTCCCTGCCACCAAACTTTTCGATAATCCAGCTCGCGAGCGCACCGGTAGCAACCGCGACCAAGCCCCCGCCGTACAGCATGACGATCACGGCGATGACCCTGCCGATACCGGTGACCGGGTAAACGTCTCCGTAGCCGACCGTGGCGAGGGTCGTGAACATCCACCAGTAGGCGGTGGGCAGGTCACGAATCATCGCGCCCGGCTCGGAGGACTCCACCGAATAGATCGACAGGGCAAACATGATGATGAAGATCGCGGTGTATCCGAAGAGCTTCACCGCCAGCTCTGAGAGCCTCTTATATTGGCGGTTGGCGGTCATATAAATCATGGAGAGGAAGCTGACAATACGCCACGCGGGCAGCAGCACAATCGCCAGGTTCATCAGGTTATGCGTGATGAAGTAGAGTCGCCGCGGCGCCAAGTACAGGCGAATGCAGTAGTCGGCGGCGAATAGGCCCCACAGGATCATCTGAATGATGTTGAGGTACGCGTCGTACGGCTCCTGAATGCGTGTGCTCATGATGGGCGCGGCGAACGCGAGCAGGTACAGTACGGACGCCACGAACATGGGCGTGGAGGAGCGTTCCTCCCACGCCGCCAGGTTCTTCTCGCCGCGGTACTTGCTGAGCGTGCGGAACAGGCGGGTGCGCGGGGCGCGACGCGGCGGGTCCGTGACGGTGCGGGTGACCGTGCGGATAGTCGTGGTGTGCGTTTCAGGTTCGCCTACATCAATAATCTCGGCGTCACCATCGGGGTTACCCTGGGTGCCCGCTTTCTGGTCGCCCTTGCCGTGCGGGTGATGCGTGGTGCGGGTGATGCGACGCTCCTCGCGGTGCGTACCGTCCGGCGCGTCGGTGGTGGCGTATTCTTCGACGACCTCTTCGTAGTCGTCGGGGTCCAGGTCGGTGGAGTAGACGGAGTGGGTGCTGTCCAGGCGGGCGCTATCAATCTGCACGGCATCAACCTGTACTGCCTCCATGCCGGGGGCGGTAGCCTCTGCGGGGCTACTTGCTGCAGCACTAGTTTTGGCGGCACTGGATTCTGCCGGTGCCGACTGGGTATAACCAGCCTTCGTGGTATTCTCAGCGGCGGCTTCAGATGCGGTAGTTTCAGATGCAACAGTTTCAGGGCGCGCAGACGCACCCACCGGGCTGTTCCCCGGAATATTGCCCGAGGTATTCCCCGAGGTATTGGGTGCTGTGCCGTTCTTTACCGTGTTGTCTGTCTGGTTCTGTTCTGCCTTATCCATAGTGTGAATGATACTCCACGCCGTTGCGTTTGCGTTTCTATTTCGTTGCACTGTGACCTTGTGCTGTGACCTTTGGGCGGCGGTCTTTACACCGCGGTTTTGTGCACGATACTGTGTCGAAATCGGGCGGCGGTTCGGTTGCGGTGGAGAACCGTTCGGGTGCGAAGATGACGGTGTATTGTGCGGGTGTGGATCGTAAGGAGCGTAGTGTGCCTGCGGGTGGCCGCGTGTTTGTGGAGGATTTGGGGGTGCGTGCTTCGGCGGGTTCTCCCCTATTTTGTGGTGTGGTGACTTCTGATAGTACTGCTAGCTGGAATGTTACGGCCCTCGGCGGGCGTGCCTAAGAGCAGCTGCGGCGCTAATAAAGCCTGCACAAGGGAAAACAGGCACCTCTGGTAACGATTATCTTTTGTATTAGAGGTATATTAAGAACGGACTACCCGCCGTTATTAACCAGCCGTTATCAATCAATGGAGATACACCGATGACCGCTCAGTCGCCTGATACCACTGAGGTTGAACTTCCCAAGTTCTACGAATTCATTCCCAGCATTCTTGCTTACCTATCTGACGGCAACTCCCGCACCAATAAAGAGATTTATAGCGCTGTAGCAGAGCGCTACCCGCTTTCTGACGAGCAGCTACTACCCTACCTGCCGAACGGCAAGCGTCCCGTCTATGTGGACCGCATTAGTTGGGGCTTGACCTATCTCAAGATGTTCGGTGCGGTTGATTCCCCTCGCCGCGGTCAGCAGGTTATTTCTGACGAAGGCTTGAAGCTGATTGAGGCTCATCCTGGGGGCATCCCCGATGATGTCGTCGCGCATATCGTTCGTTCCGCCCGCAGCACGCGTGAGCGTTCCCAGTCTGATAGTTCCGAGCAGGACCCGCAGGAAACCCCGAAGACCGCTACCAAGACTGTTGCCGTCACGACTGCACCCTCTGAGGTGTCTGATAGCACCCCGCAGGAACTCATTGATGAAAGCATCACTCAGATTGAGTCCGCGCTGACGCACGATATTTTGGAACGCGTCCGCGCAATGTCTCCGACTGCTTTTGAGCATCTGGTGGTGGATGTTCTGTTGGCGATGGGCTACGGCGGCCCGGCAGGACGCGGCACCGTTACTCCGGCTTCCAATGACGGCGGCGTGGACGGAATCATTGACCAGGATGCGTTGGGTCTTTCAAAGATTTATGTCCAGGCTAAGCGTTACGCCAAGGACAATGTGGTGGGACGCCCTGCCCTTCAGAGCTTTGTGGGCGCACTGCATGGCAAGGCAACGCAGGGAGTGTTCATCACGTCGAGCTCCTATACGTCTGACGCACGCGGCTATGCGGAGGAACTTGGTGGCGGAGTTTCCCTCGTTCTGATTGATGGTGAGCACCTGGCGCGCCTCATGATTAAGTACGGTGTTGGCGTACAGGTGGCACGCACGTACACCATCATGAAGCTTGATGAGGACTTCTTCGACGAAGCCTAAACGTTACACAAGCGTGGGGTGGAAAGCATGTAGCTTTCTGCCCCACGCTTTCTTTTGGGTTAGCCGCCTTTTGGGTTAGCCGCTGGAATGTTACAACCCTCGGCAGCCGCGCCTAAGAGCAACCGCGGCGTTCAGAGTGTGGTGGGTGCGCCTCCGCAGGCCCGGGCGTATTCCCCCGGAAAGCCAGCAAATACGCGGCAAACCACCGCATCAGCACGGTGTATAACCCACCCCCTTTATGGTGACAAGTAGTCGCCAAGCTTAGCCATAGCTAAGCGGAAAAGACGGTGTTCAAGAGCACATACTGAAAGGTAAGACAGTCTCACTAAGGAGATTCATCATGACCACCGTTGTGTCAAACACTTCCAAAGCACTCAAGTCCCCCTACGAGGACACCCTCAAGCGTCTACTCTCCGATGCGCGCGCAGAAGCCGTCGAATCCAGCGTCTCCGAACTCGAGCGCCTGGCAATCTCCCACGACGCATCCCACTACCTGCTCGTGCCCGCCGGCCTGGTCCGCCCCGACTCCGCCGAAGACGTCGCAAACATCTTCCGCGCAGCCGGCGACCTTGGCCTGCCGCTGACCTTCCGCTCCGGCGGTACCTCCCTCTCCGGCCAGTCCAGCGGCGACGGCCTCATGGTCGACACCCGCCGCCATTTCAAGAAGATTGAGGTTCTTGAAGACGGCAAGAAGGTGCGTGTGCAACCCGGCGCGACCATCATGATGGTCAACAACTACCTGGCACCCTACGGCTACAAGCTCGGCCCCGACCCGGCATCCTGGTCCGCCTGCACCATCGGTGGCGTGGTCGCGAACAACTCCTCCGGCATGTCTTCGGGCACCAAGTACAACACCTACAACACCCTCGACTCGATGGTGTTCGTGCTGCCCAGCGGCACCATCATTGACACCGCCGAGCCGAACGCCGACCAGAAGCTGCGCTCCCTCGAACCTGAACTCCACGAGGGCCTGTTGCGCCTGCGTAAGCGCGTCACCGAGAACCCCGAGTCCATGGCAAAGATCCGCCAGCAGTACTCCATGAAGAACACCATGGGTTACGGCCTGAACTCCCTGGTCGACTTTGAGACCCCCGTGGACATTCTGCAGCACCTGCTGATTGGTTCGGAGGGTACTCTTGGTTTCGTTGCTTCGGCAACCTACCGCACCCTGCCGATTCTGAAGAACATTTCCACCGGCCTGCTGGTGTTCGACAACCTGATTGACGCGGCACGCTCCGTGCCCGAACTGGTCGCCAACAAGCTCGCTACCGTCGAGCTGATGGACGCCACCAGTATTCGTGTGGCTCAGCGTACAGGTCAGGCTGCGGAGGCGCTCGCCGCCATCGACGTGAAGGACCACGCCGCCCTGCTGGTTGAGTTCCAGGGCAACTCCGAGCAGGAGCTGAGCGACCTCGCCGCCGCAGCCGCACCCATGTTTAAGAGCCTGCCGGTGGCTTCGCCGGTGTCGATGACCAGCAAGCTGTCTGAGCGTAACGCACTGTGGGCTGCCCGCCGCGGCCTGTACACCACCGTTGCGGGTAACCGCCGCTCCGGCACTAACGCACTGCTTGAAGACGTGGTTGTTCCTGTTGAGGTTCTGGGTAACACCTGTAGCGACCTGACCAAGCTGTTCGACGCACACGGCTACCAGGACTCCGTGATCTTCGGTCACGCGAAGGACGGTAACATCCACTTCATGCTGAACGAGCAGTTCCGCGACCCGAAGCAACTGGACCGCTACCGCGACTTCACCGAAGAAATGGTTCAGCTGATCCTTTCCGCTGACGGCTCGCTGAAGGCTGAGCACGGTACCGGCCGTATCATGGCGCCGTTCGTGAGCCGCCAGTTCGGTGATGAACTCTTCGACGTGATGCGCCAGATTAAGCGCCTCATCGACCCGAAGGGCTTCATGAACCCGGGCGTTCTGCTCGCTGAGCCGGACACCGACTACGTGACCGACCTGAAGGTCGCCGAAACCGTTGAGGAAGAAGTCGACCGTTGCGTGGAGTGCGGCTACTGCGAGCCTGTCTGCCCCTCCCGTAACCTGACTTTGACCCCCCGTAAGCGTATTGTGTTGCGCCGTGAGATTGCTGCTGCTGAGGCGAACGGCGACCACGAACTCGCTGAGCGCCTGCGTAAGGAGTACGAGTACTACGGCATTGAGACCTGTGCTGTGGACGGCATGTGCCAGACCCGCTGCCCCGTGAACATCAACACCGGTGACCTGATTCGCCGCCTGCGTTCCGAGAACCAGGACAAGCTGGCCGCTACCGGCTGGAAGATCGCCGCACAGCAGTGGGGCATCATGGATAAGGTTGCCGGTAAGTCCCTGACTGTGGCTAAGAAGCTGCCGTTCCCCGTGGTGCACGGTACCACCAACATTGCCCGTAAGGTCATGGGTGACGACATGGTTCCTTCCTACAAGAAGGGCCTGCCGGTCGGCGGCCCGGCACGTAAGCCGCACAAGGACGCAACCGCTGAGATTGTGTTCTTCCCCGCCTGCGTGAACTCCATGTTCGGCGGCGTGGACGGCGACGGCAAGCATGACCCGGTCAACGCAACCCAGGCGTTCATCCGCCTGTGCGAGCGTACCGGCGTGAAGTACCGCATCCCGGACAATATTGGTGAGATGTGCTGTGCTACCCCGTGGAAGTCGAAGGGCTTCACCGGCGGCTACTCGATCATGAGCGACCGTGTGCTGAAGTCCCTGTGGGAGGCTACTGACGGTGGCCGCCTGCCGGTCGTGTGTGATGCTTCGTCCTGCACTGAGGGTCTTGAGGTGATGCGCAAGAAGGTTATTGAGGCGCTTGAGCACAAGATTGTGAACGGTCTGAAGCCGGGCGAGCCGGACTTCTCGCGTCTGCGCATGTACGATGCGGTGCAGTTCGCCGCCGATAACATGCTGGACAAGCTGACCGTGTCCGCTCCCCTGCCGTCGGTTGCTCTGCACCCGACCTGCTCCATGACTCACCTGGGTACTCAGCCTGCGTTTGAGAAGATTGCGAACGCGATGAGTGACGACGTGTACGTGCCGAAGCACTGGGGTTGCTGTGGTTACGCGGGTGACCGCGGCATGCTGCACCCCGAGCTGACTGCGAGCGCTACGGAGGCTGAGGCTGCGGAGCTGAGCGAGCAGAAGCAGTTCGCCGCATACATTTCGGCAAACCGCACCTGCGAGCAGGGTATGACGGAGGCGACCGGCCACAGCTACCAGAACGTGCTGCAGCTGCTCGAACGCACCACCCGTTAATTAGGGTTGAGCGCATAGCGGTATAAAGAAGGGACCCGGCGGGCTATCTGATGGATAGTCCGCCGGGTCCCTCTTTATATTTATTGTTTCATCGCATTATAATGAACCTTATCTGTATCTTGTATATACTTCATCAGCGTTTTTGCATATTGTATAATCTTTGATTTTCCATCAACACTTGCTATGCGATGTGACCCAACATTGATATCACTCAAAAAAGTACTCAATTTAGAACGATAATTGTTACTAATTAAACCCTTTTTAGCATCACCCTCAGCTATTGACAATTCATAAATATCCACAATTCTATCAATGTTATTATACTGAGGAAGGAGAACACTCCTACTCTTAAATGATAGATATTCTTCAAATACCCTTCGCATGCTATTTAATGAGTGGTTTTCTTGACACTCAGTGATATCCGACAAATCTTTTAACTTGCTAATTTCATAGATTTCCTTAAATAATCTTGCATACGAACCTGTTGTTTCTTTCTCACCCATGATTCGAATAGTTGTACAGAGCTGACCCAAATCGTTCATCTGCTTGTAAACTTCAAACTGCTCCGAGATATCTTGATTCCTATGGTAACTCAGCACAGTATAATCCTCCCAAGAATGACTTAGAATAAAAATTTGTTTTTTCAACCCCAATTTTTCTTTACATCCTTCTTTATATTCTCTCCCAACCATATTAGCTAAACCAATGACCATATTTAAAATATACAACTTATTCCCCTCATCCAAACTAGATACAGGGTCATCGATAACAATGACTTCAATATCATCCTTTATAACTTCAAGATGTTCATCATCAAACAAGGTATAGTAAAAATACATGAGAGACAATACGTGCTTCTCCCCCTCACTAACATCGTGAATCGAAATATTTTCACCTTGATTATTTTTAATTAAATATTTTCCACTATTAATGTCTTCCTCATGCAAGCGAAATGGCATTCCAATGTTTTTAAGTTCACTATTGAGGTATTCCATAAATTTCCTATACCGCGACACCTTCCTTTTTATAGCGTCCCTCTCCTCGATCTTCTCGGATATCAAGATTTCATATTCTTTATTGTTTTCCACACAATTCTCTATTTTCTCAACATTAAGTTTCAAACTACCCTCATTTAATTCGTTTAGAACTCCTTGGGCGACACTCTTCTTTTCATACTCTTCGATATTATTAACATATTTATGATATTTTTTCTTCTCGTCTGCCATGGTTGTACGCATTGCATCTAGAGCAGAACGCATATCCCGATATCCATCGCTATATTTTTTAGAGATTTCTGCCAGCTTTTGACAGTTGATTGACGCCTCAGGAGAATTTAATTTCCTACCCAATAATTCACCCAACACACCGCACATATCATCAGTATCTAGATTAATTGATACATTTAGTTCAATGCCGCTTTTTTGAGCCAGCTCCAAGAGGCGAGTATAAGCAGATTCATAACTTTTTATGTTATCCTTAAACTCTTTTTCCAAACGATTCAAGGCAGACTGGTCTCTCGACCATTCCTGATTTCTATAGGAATTATATTTTTCCTCTATTTCTGCAATATTAATTTCATTACTACTACAGAATTTACATTCATCACCTTCATTATGGATTCTTAAACCATCGGCTATCCAATCAAGAATATCCCTAGGCATGGATGCACCGATTTTATATTCTTTTTCCAAAATAGAAATAACTTTATCAAAATCAAAAGAATCTCCAGATAAGCCAGGAAGATTTGAGGTCAACCTCTCCAGCAAAGTAATCCTCTTATTCGCCTCGTCAATCCCGCACGACAGAATATTATCTACATCTTCGAGAGTGTCCGTGCTAACACTGTTATTAAGATCTCGACTATATATTTCTTTTAACTTATTAATCCATTCGGAACCATTTTCATAAGCCTCAAGTTTAATGGATTTATTCCTAATTTTAGAGTCTTTCTTATTTTCATCAAAGATGGATTTAATTTTATTTTTAATTACTTCAGAATTGGAAACTATATCTTTGTTATTGATTTCAATTTTACCTTTAATCTCTTCTATCTCACTCTCAATCTTTGCAATTTTATTTTTAGTATCGATATTCTCTGAACCAAATGTTGCCTCGACACCGGAAATTAGATTTGGATTAGATTCAAAAAGGAGATTTTCTCGCGTATAATCTGCATTAAATAGGGCCACCCCCTTGCCTAGACTATTTCCTTTCTCGCTGATCCCTCGCGCCAAGCTACTCTTACCGGCACCATTATTTCCATATATATAATTAACCCCCCAAAAAGGAGTACTTTTATTTGTAAAATTAACAAAAGATTTGGAGGTATAGTTCTCCAAATACTCTACGCAAACCACTGGTTTATTTTTTGCCACTGCAGAATCCTCTCAGTCTAAAAATTTGAATAATAATAAGATATCTACTACTTTTCGATAAAGATCCCTTCCAAATCTGTGGATAATACGCTCGGCAACATAAATGCCTGAAGAGCCCTTATGATGCACCCAGACGTCCTTATCCGAATCGTACAATTACCGGCACCTCCGAACGGCAACGAACGTTAGCGCCATCACTTACATTAGCATGACGATACTCACCCGGACTAGGGAAAACTCCCCTCACAACACAACTTTCTGCGCCCACCCACACTTCCCCACTCTCGCCTCCTCAAAGCGCACAAAGAAACCACCCCCTCCGCAGCCTGTCGCCGCAGAGGGTCTATATATAGGCTCGGTGCCAGTTCACTAGCTTAGCTGGCCACAGTCAACTGCAGTCAGCCCGCACCGGCCACAGCTACCAGAACGTGCTGCAGCTGCTGGAACGCACCACCCGCTAAAAGGCTGAGCGCATAGCGGTATAAAGAAGGGACCCGGCGGGCTATCTGATGGATAGTCCGCCGGGTCTCTTTTTGGTGACTTAAAGTATCTCGTAGAAATCGATAACCCTGTATTATTGCTAGTCAGGAACCCTATGAGGGTCTCATCTGGATTATTCACTCACGACGGCAGCGAAGGAGCACCGTGTCTATCACCCCGACTACTGTTCAGCTATATACAACTCTTTGGGAGGGCGATGTTGTAGAGCGTGTTACTTACCAGCTCTATAACCGAAATATCACGATTGATAAGCTCCCCCGCACTCTGCTTGAGAAATACAAAGACGAAGAGGAACTGCACTTCTCCGGTATCTACTTCCTCACGAATTCCTCAACAAACGGCCCCCGTCTATACATTGGTCAGGCGGCAAAACGCCTGAACGGAAACGGTCTCATCGGCCGTATTCGTGAGCATGACCGTTACAAGGATTTCTGGGATACCGCATTTCTGATTACTTCCACCGACAATTCTTGGGAAGCGACAGAGCTCAACTATCTGGAAAGCGCGTTCTGCCGTGAGGCTCAGAAGGTTGGTAGCTATAGCCTGGAGAATGGCATTATCCCCTTCGCCGGAAATATCGGAAAAGTGAAGAAAGCAATTCTGCGTTCTCTCGTGCTTGAAGTTCTACTGATGCTACGCGCGAGTGGTCACCGCATGTTTGAGCCCACCACCTCTAAGAAGGCTAAGTCGACGGGTACAGAGGTAACGGCGAATGCGCCGGCTGTTGGTTCTTCTACTATTTCTCAATCGGAAGAAGCTCAGCTCCCTGCCATTTTGACTGATGCGGTATTCCGTATTAAGCGCAAGGAGTTGAAGCATCCGGCTCGCGCGCGGATTGTCAATATCTCTGGTACTCGTGTGGGCGTTGAGGTATTTGAGGGTGAGATTCTGCCTGTGCGTGCGCCAAAGAAGGCAGAGACCCGTTACCTGAAGGATTTGGAGGCATTGGAGGCTACCCGCGCCGAGCAGGTTGCCGCCGGCCACCTCGAGGGGTTGAAGATCGTAAAGCCGATTGAGTTTACTAGTCAGTCTGCTGCTTCTCGTTTTGTTCTGGGTGGCGCTTCGAGCGGTAATGCAGATTGGGTTTTGGAAACTGATCCGAACATTTCGCTGGGTGTGTTCCTGCAGAACCTTGAGGGTTCTCAGAGCTAATCCCCTGTTTACTGTGTATGAAAAGACCCGGCGGATACTACTTCTTGAACTGCCTCCCGTTTCTTGGACAACGA
>NZ_KV816925.1:0-2386 GCF_001814485.1 Rothia sp. HMSC066G07
GCTCGGGGTGAACGTCGAATTGCAGCTTCTTCAGCTTGAGCTGCTCGGCAGTCTCCGGGTCTCTGAGGAAGTGATCCATCAGGCCGTAGTTGCCACGTTTGTAAAGCTCGTCGAGAGCTTTATGCTGGATGAGGGAATCAAGGTCCACATCGGCTCCAATTGAAGGTTGCAGGAACGACAATTGTTACCAGACGAAAGGCCGATGTAAAGCCTTACGCGTGCAGGATACGAATTCAGAGCCCTTTTTGTGGTCCACGCAGCCTGTTTTGCATGCGCGAAGACGGGCAGGGGAGGGGAGGGCGCTGGGCACGCGGCGCATCGCTGCGTTGGCGTGAGAGCCGTGGCTCTGCATGGGGGGCATACCCCCCATACCCCCTTAGGCCGCTGGCTGATCCTCCACCGGGTCTCCCAGGACGCCGTAGTCAGTCTCGGCGAATGCCGGCCGACCATGCTTCAACAGCAGGTGTTGGTAGGTGTCAAAACGATCACAGAGGCGAGACAGGGTGGATACCGCGAGGCAGCAAAACGACGCCTCGTCGGGATTCGAGCTGCGCCAGATCTCGATCAACGCTTGGGCTTCGGCCAGAGGCCCGTGGATCTCGCGTTCAGCTTCGCCCAGCTCGGGCGCAATAGACTTCTTCTCAGCCATTTTTCATCTCCAACACAGATGGGTTTTGGTTAGGCCTCGGTGGGTGTTGACGCACTCACCGGGGCCGCTTTCGCTGTTGAACGCTCTGCGTGAATCAGCCTGAGCGAGGTGCTAGCACCTCGCATATCCTGCCCCGCGAAGAACATTCATCCGTGCACTCAGGCGGGTCGATCTTTCCTCCTCTGAAGGTCGTATCCGCGACCGGTCAGGTAGCGGTAAAAAAGGGTGCGAAAGGGGAGGTCGTCGAAGGGCTCGTCAATGAGCTGCTCCGGCACCACCACCGAACGGAAGCAGCCAGCAGA
Source organism: Rothia sp. HMSC066G07 (assembly GCF_001814485.1). Lineage (NCBI taxonomy): Bacteria > Bacillati > Actinomycetota > Actinomycetes > Micrococcales > Micrococcaceae > Rothia > Rothia sp. HMSC066G07. The sequence goes on from NZ_KV816925.1 coordinate 952, forward strand.
TCCGATGAGTCTCTTTCCGCGCAAGGTCTCGTAGCAGTGCCACGTGTCCTCAACAGGCTGATCCGAAAACTTCACCGCGTACTTGAACACCTCGAGGAAGCCACTCACAGGATCCTCCTGGCTGATCGGCCGTACGTCCACCACGTGGCTATCACCAGTGATGTTTTTCCACTCAGCCGAGAGCTGCAGCTGGTCAGGCTGATGCTCAGCGATCGCGATCATGTGCAGATGCGGATGCCAGAGCCCAGAACCTGTGCCGCGCTTCACTTCGTACGACCACACAGCACCCATAACACCATCGAGGCAAGAGCCGCGAGCACGGTGTTTCCGCATCCATAGCTCTCGCTGGCCACGATGGAGGTGCTTAAAACGCTCAGCCAAGTCATTGCCATCCTTAACGGTCAGAGTCACGAGAAAGGGCTTTAAAGAGGCGTTCGACCCTCTAAGCACCTCCCACCTATCCAGGTAGCTTTTGAGGGCCTTGCTGCCCCTCCTGATGGCGCACAGGGGGCATAGGAGATGCTTCATGCAAAGCGAAGCTGCATGCAACCGCACTTCGTCGACGGTGAAGTAGTGCCGGAACATCAAATAGTCCCCACACGAGCCGACCCGCCGTGCTAAGCCTTGATGGCCTCCAAGCCCGCTGATAAACTCCGCTACGTCGAGAGCGCCTGCTTTAGCTGCTCCATATCTCTGAACCCTTCGGGGTAGTGCCTCGATGCCCTGAACGCCGATTTCTCCTGCCAGAGAGTCGGCGTTTTCCTTTGGGTCATCCGGTGGTCGTTCCTCCATCGGCGGCCCTCCGTGCGATGAGGAACCCAATGGGTCCAGCCAGCATCTCGCGGCCCAGCCGGACGGCGTCCGGCGACAAGCCCTGATCGCAGGCAAACGAGCCGGAAACCCGCATGGATGCTGGCTTGGAGCAATTGTTTGTATGTATCAAGGGAAGAGCGCCGGCCGGCGCCAAGTGCCGGGGCAGGCCCGTCCCAAGGCGTCGTCCCGCGCTCACTTCTTTTCCTCGTACGACAAATTGACTGTCGCGCCAGGTGCCCACGCACGCACCGGCACGGAGATCTGCGAGCCGACCTGGTCGGCGTACTTCGTCAGATCGGGAACCGTGAGGGTGTAGAGCTGCACCAAGCCGCGGGAGTCGAGGCCTTCCACCTGGAGTACTGACCGGGGCTGGATGACCTCGCCGGTCTTCTTGTTGACACCACCACCGAGAGTGGTGGCAGCGCGAACGGTGCCTGTGAGAGTCAGCATCAGTGCGTCTCCTCATCAGGGATCAAACCGTGCTTTTCGATGGCCTCCTGCGCGAGCTTGACGGCTTGCAGCGTGGCGGCCGTGAGGAACTCACGCTTGCTCATGTCGAGCAGCTGGCAGACATCTTCCACGTCGCTGAACAGCTCGGGGTGAACGTCGAATTGCAGCTTCT
>NZ_KV816926.1:0-108857 GCF_001814485.1 Rothia sp. HMSC066G07
GTGGGTGTGTGGTGGAGCAAGGAACCTACCAAGACCTAACGACCGACCCTACATCACGCTTCAGGAAGCTCTTCGCCTCCCAACTGGAGGGGAAATAACCACGCAACATACCCACACAACGTAGAGTTAAAAGCATGGAACGTATTGAATCTCCCGTCTACCGCAGGCTCGGCAACTCCGGCCTCGTCGTACCCAGCGTCGGCATCGGCTGCAACAACCTCGGCCGCCCCGGCACCCCCACCCGCACCCAAGAAGGCACCAACGAAGTCATCGCCGCCGCAGTCGACGCCGGCATCAGCTTCTTCGACATCGCCGACCTCTACGGCGCCGAACCCGGCCTCTCAGAAACCATGTTCGGCACCGCCCTCACTCAGCTCGGCCTCGATCGCGACGAACTGACCATCGTCACCAAATTCGGTCTGCCCGTCGGCGACCTCAACGGCAACGACCGCAACGCTCGCGGATCCCGCCGCTACATCATGCGCGCCGTCGAAGGGTCCCTCCGCCGCCTCGGCACCGACTACATTGACCTGTACTTCTACCACAGCCCCGACCCCAACACCCCCATCGAAGAAACCCTCAGCGCCCTCGACCAGCTCGTACGCGACGGTAAGGTCCGCTACCTGGGCCACTCCAACTTCTCCGGCTGGCAGCTCGCCCACGCCGAACACTGCGCCCACGAACTCGGCACCGAACGGTTCATCGTCGCAGAAAACCACTACAACCTGCTCGACCGCCGCGCAGAACTCGAAATCCTGCCCGCCGCACAGCACTTCGGCATGGGTGTACTGCCGTACTTCCCGCTCGCTAACGGCCTGCTGACCGGCAAGTACCGCCGCGACAACATTCCCGCCGGTTCGCGCCTGTCCCACTCCAAGAAGAACGTGCTCGACGCCGCCAACTGGGACCAGCTCGAAGCCTTCCACAGCTTCTGCACCGAACGCGGCATCACCGAGGTGCAGGCGGCGTTCTCCTGGCTCGCACAGCAGTCGCCGGTCACCTCCGTCATTGCCGGTGCAACCAGCGCCGAACAGGTGCGTGCCAACGCACAGGCGGCATGCCTGCGCTTCGACGCCGAGGACCTCGCCGCCCTGGACGCCATCTTCCCGGCACCCGAGAAGATCGCGCTGTTCTAAACGGTGCTCCTTCTTAAAGGGGCACTCATGCGGTCGCATATGTTGGCCGTAATATACGCTGAAAAATGTCCGTGGTGAGAAATAAATATCACCCGCCGAACGTTTTCGCTAGGATTAGGTGAGGTGCGTCTAACCTGACGCACCTCACCTTACCTATGTACCCACCCCTGCCGCCTGGAACCAGCTCCGGCAGGACCACCCGCCACCGGCACATCAAAGGACACCATGAGCGCACAGAGCACCGCCTCCACCCTGCCCCCTCTGGGCACCGGGAAGCACAGTCGATACCTCGGCATTATTGCACTCATCGCCACCTTCGGCGGTCTGCTCTTCGGCTACGACACCGGAGTGATCAACGGCGCGCTCGAACCCATGAGCCGCGAACTCGGCATGGACTCCACCGCCCAAGGCTGGGTCACCGGATCGCTCGCCTTCGCCGCCGCTATCGGCGCACTCGGATGCGGCCGCATCTCTGACCGGTTCGGCCGCCGAACCACCATCATTGGGCTCTCCACCATCTTCTTCATTGGTGCCCTGACCTGCGTGTTTGCACCCAATGTCGCCGTACTCATCACCGGACGCACCCTGCTCGGCCTGGCGGTCGGCGGCGCCTCCGCCGTAGTGCCCGTATTCCTCGCAGAGCTCGCACCCTACGAAATTCGAGGCTCCCTCTCCGGCCGCAACGAGCTCATGGTCGTGGGCGGTCAGCTTGCCGCGTTCATCGTGAACGCCCTCATCGGCAACGTATGGGGCGAACACGACGGCGTGTGGCGCTGGATGTTCGCCATCTGCACCCTGCCCGCCATCGGCCTGTTCATCGGTATGCTGCGAGTGCCCGAGTCGCCGCGCTGGCTGCTGCGCGTCGGCAAGCGTGAACAGGCTCTTGAGGTTATGAAGCGCATCCGCTCCGCCGAACGTGCCGAAGCTGAAATCGCCGACATTGAACGCACCCTGCAGGTGGAGGCGACCACCCAGAACAATGCGGCGGGTAAGGAAAGCATGGGTGTGCGCGGCTGGTTTGTACGCATCCTGCTCGTCGGTATTCTGGTTGGTGCGGGCCAGCAGCTGACCGGCATTAACTCGATCATGTACTACGGCATTAAGGTGCTCAAGGAAGCCGGTTTCAGCGAATCCGCGGCGCTCATCGCGAACATTGCGCCGGGTACGATTGCGGTGCTCGGCTCCATCCTGTCGCTGCGTCTGATGGAGCGTGTGCCGCGCCGCGTCATAGTCATTACCGGCTATAGTTCGACCGCGTTTTTCCACGTGCTGATTGCGGGCGCATCCATGCTGCTACCCGCCGATAATGCGGCGCGCCCCTGGATTCTGCTGGTGCTCATCGTCTGCTTTGTGGGCGCGATGCAGACCTGCCTGAACGTGTCCACGTGGGTGATTATGAGTGAGCTGTTCCCGCTGCGTGTGCGTGCGGCGGGTATGGGCATTTCGGCGTTTAGCGGCTGGATGATGAATGGTGTGCTGTCGCTGGCGTTCCCCGTGATTCTGGGTGCGGTCGGTCTGACTGGCTCCTTCATCGGCTTTGCCGTGGTGAATGTGGTCATTGCGCTGCTGATGTTCCGCAACCTGCCGGAGACTCGCGGCGTGAGCCTGGAACAGGTGGAGCGCGGCGTGATGGACGGCAGCATCTACCCTTCCGCACACAAACGCTAGATTCGGCGGTTTTTAGGCAAGAATGAGGCGGGCGGCCCCTCCCCGGTGGAGGTGCCGCCCGCCTTGCAATATGCGTTGAATGACTAGTCAGCTGGGTTCTCTGCGAGGAACTCGTCGAGCCCGATGCGGTAGCCGTCATCTTCGGTGCGTGCCTTGCGAAGAGCCTCAATGTCGAGGAGCTCTTCGTACTCTTCCAGCAGCTTCAAATCTTCGTAGGAGATGAGCGCGGCAACAGTCTTACCATTGCGGCTGATGAGGGGACGTTCGCCGGAGAACACGGCTTCATTGACTTTGGTTCCGAGGTTGTCGCGGAGTTCTTTAAGAGTCGTGACATTGGAACGAGTCCGGTGAGTGGTGACAGTCATGACTGGTTCCTTTCTGGGGTTTGTCCGTTAGCTCCGAGGATAGTTCTTGTGCAGATTCCATCCAGGGGGCTACTTATATAGTTTATATAGTACTACAATGTAAAGTATGTAAAAAGTGTACACTTTTTCTGCTAAGGTTGAGGTTAAGATTTAAAGCTCTGCCTGAAGGATGCAGATGACTGCAAACCATCTCTCAAACCCCGCGTACCGGGTCGAATTGACGCGCAAAGCAGCGAAAGAACTGAAGAAAATCCAACGAGAAGACCGGGCAGTCTTCGAGAAAATTATCGCCTGCCTCCGGTCCCTTGGTGATGACCCATATATGACGGGAGTCAAGAAGCTACAGGGCGAAGAAGGGTACAGGGCACGAGTAGGGAATTACCGCATTCTGTACACCATTGATAACGGTGCGGTTGTTGTTGAGGTCTTCCGAGTTGGTCATCGGCGAGAAGTCTATCGCGGCCTGTAGAGTGAACGCGGCGTGATGGGTTGTAGTGCTGCCGCGACCGCACTGTTCGTTGAATGAGAAGCAAGGAACCCCTACCCTGCGCCACCAACCCATAAGTGATACGGTCAAAGAACAACTAATGGATTCACGTGCTGAAATGCACGCCCGACCCTGCACATACGCATCGCCCGGACGCCCGCATCCAGCACGCCACAACTCTATAACGAACACGGGTGAACAATGACTGAGAACGTACACAACGACTGGGACCTCCGAAGCGAAGAAGTACAGAAAGACCAGGTAGCCGCCTACGACGCAATGCGCCGCCGCTGCCCCGTCGCCCACGACGAATTCATGGGCTACTCCGTCTTCAAAAACGCCGACGTACAGCACGTACTTGACCACCCCGAAATCTACTCCAACGTCGTCTCCACCCGCCACATCGCCGTCCCCAACGGCATGGACGCCCCCGAACACACCACCTTCCGCGCCGTCAACGACAAGTACTTCACCCCCGAACGCCTCGAAAAGTTCGCACCCGTCATCCGCGACGCCGTGAAGACCCTCATCGCAGAACTGCCCCGCGGCGAAGAGGTAGACGTCATGCAGGGCTTCGGTCAGGCATACGCAATGCGCGTGCAGAACGCCTTCATGGGCTGGCCCGCATGCCTCGAACAGCCCCTCACCGAGTGGATCGAGAAGAACCGCGTCGCCACCCTGCGCCGCGACCGCGAAGAAATCGCTAAGGTCGCCCTCGAATTTGACGGCTACATCCGTCAGCTGCTCGACGAACGCCGCGAGGACGCTGCCGCCGGCAACCCCAAGGACGTCACCGCCGAACTGCTCACCGACACCGTACAGCTGCCCGGCGAAGAACCCCGCACCATGACCGACGAAGAAATCGTCAGCCTCATCCGCAACTGGACCGTGGGCGAGCTGTCCACCGTCTCCGCAACCGTGGGCGTATTCGTCAACTTCCTGGCACGCAACCGCGCCGAGCAGGACCGCCTGCGCGCATCCCTCGCCGACGGCAACGCACTCGACGACCGCAGCGAAATCGCCCTCGCCGTCGAAGAAATCATGCGACTCGAAGACACCCTCGTCACCAACCGCCGCATCACTACTCAGGACACCGAACTCGGCGGCCGCACCCTGCCCGCCGGCTCCCGCGTGACCATCAACTGGGCAAGCGCAAACCGCGACGAGGACGCCTTCGAAGACGCCCTCACTTACAACCCGCACCGTGACCAGTCCCGCAACCTCGTGTACGGCGACGGTATCCACGTCTGCCCCGGCGCGCCCCTGGCACGCCTGGAACTGCGCATCCTGCTCGAGGAGCTGCTGCGCGGCACCGAGTCCATCGAGATCGCGGACGAGAGCGAGAAGCCCGCAACCGTAAACGCCGTGTACCCGGTCTCCGGCTACTCGGTCGTGCGCGCCATCTTCAACTAGGCACGCTCCAGCTCTAAAAAGTGCGAGGCGCCGAACCCCGAGAATAGGGGTCGGCACCTCACGCTGTTAAGAGTAAATATAAGAGTGAATAGTAGGGTAGTGGCGGCCGGTATCAGCCGCTCACTATAGATAAAGCGGAATATTCCCAGACGGCTATATAGCCTAGTGGAATACTCAATAAAGCTGAATCTAGCGGCCGGAACTCGTTGCCGAAGGCTTCACCGAAGAACCCGCAGAACCGCTCGCAGACGCACGAGTCGAAGCACTCGCAGAAGCAGAAGCCTCCGCCGCAGCTGATGCCGACTCCTCCGGGGACAGAGCCGTACCATCCGCATGAACACCAGCCATCGCCGGAGTCACACCATTAACGAAGCTCAACTTCGCCTGCTTGAACTGGTACTCGGGAGAGCAGGTCAGCTTATACTTCGAATTCGCCAGCTCGCGAATCGACTTCACATAATTCTGAGTCTCCTCATACGGGGGAACACCGCCGTACTTCTCCACAGAACCCGGACCCGCGTTATAACCGGCGAGAACCACATCCTGTAGCTCATCCTCATTGGAGGCGTACTTCGCCAAACGAGTACGCAACTCAGCCAAGTAGCGTGCCTGTGCCGCAATCGCATCGTGCGGGTTCAGAACATTACCGCCATTGCCGAAGCTGTAGTGGCCGCCGCTCCACGCATCATCAGTGAACTGTGCAATACCCTTAGCGCCCTGGTGGGACACAACGCCCACACGCCAGTGGCTCTCGGTCTCAATCTGCGCCGCCAGCACGCCGGGACGGAAACCCGACACCTTAGAGCCCTCCTCAAAATCGGAGCGGAGAGCCGCCGGAGCATACGATAGCTCCGTCATGCCGCAGTAATCGTCGTAGGTGGCTGCCAAGCCGGCAACACCGCCACCCAGAAGGACCGCAGAGGCAATAATCTGCCAATGCGCAAGAACCCCGGCGAGAAAGCGAAGCGGGAAAGCTTTACGCTGCCGAGGAGAAATTTGTTGATCCGCCGGAACGGAAATGTGGTTGGAGGCGCTCGTAGCGTTACGCTCGGAAGGGGCGCCCGAAGTGCTATCTGCCATTCCTATAGACTAGCGCACCATCGCCGTTTATGGTGAAAAAACTCCCCTCCGTTGAGGTGAAAACCATAGTCAGAGAGTTCTTGGCGCGTCTTTACCGGAGTCAACATCAAGTGCAGGTACAGACTCCGTGCACGTGAAGGATGACCCCACCCGGTACACCTTTGACAGGGAGCACCAGGCGGGGTCAATCCATGATGGGGAGCTTCAGGAGTCCCTAACGGTTCGTCACCACGATCTTGCCGGCGGCACCGCGCTCCATCTCCGAGAAGGAGTGATTCACGAACGTGTACGTGCCAGACTCTAGGAACTGCATCTCCACGAAGCCGCCCTGAGCGGGCGCCAAATCGAGTGCCTGGCTGTGGCCGTCACGGCTACCGAACGCATCTGCGCCGCGGCGCATCAGGTAGCCGCCCTCCTTGTAGACCGTGTCGAACTGCGAACCGACCACGTGGAAGCTCGTGCCGTGGTTCGGGCCCGCAGCCATTACCCAAACACGGATACGCTCGCCCTTCTTCACCTGCAGCGGCTTCGCCTTGTACTGGGTTGCGTGGCCGTTGAACATGGTCAGCGTGGGGGTGCCCGCCGCAATCAGCTCCGGCGAGTTCTCCGCCAGCTTGTTACCGTCGGAGGCGGTCTTGCCGGTGTCGTGCAGGTACGCCTCGCCCTGAACCATCACGTACTCGTGATCGACCGGGTCAAGGTCCGCCGGGTCAATGATGACCGCGCCGTACATGCCCTGAGTCATGTGCAGGCTCAGCGGGGCGGTACCGCAGTGGTACAGCCAGATACCGGCACCCTTCGCCTCAAAACGGTAGACGAGACGCTCACCGGGGGCGATGGTTTTCATCGTGTTATCGGGGGAGACCATGCCCGCGTGGAAGTCCAGCGAGTGGCCCATCGTGCCGTTATTGATGAGTGTAATTTCAAAAATGTCGCCGACCTTGCCGCGCAGAATCGGTGCCATGTTCTGCCCGTTGAACGTCCACATGTGAACGGTCACGCCGGGCGCCACCTCGCGGTCGACTTCCTCAACTTCCAGGGTGACCTTGCGGACGGTCTTGCCGTTCACCTGCGTGGCGGTGTTCGGTGCCGGGATGTTCGGGTCGCGGTACTTGTAGCCGCTGCCGGGCGCTGCGGACATGTCAATCCTGCTGTTCGCAACGGTCATGAGGGTCGGGGTGCTACCCGACGCGGCGTGGTTGTGGGTGCCTGTAGAACCGTGGTTGTGGTCGCCCTGCGCCACCTGGTTTGCGGAGGCGCCGGTCGCCTTCACCTTGAACACCATGCCCAGGGAGCGGTGACCCGCCACGGAGCAGTAGCCTTCCTGGTCGGCGGTAATGACGCCGGCGTCAACGGTTTTCGTTTCGCCGGGGTTGATGGTGCCGGTGGTTGCGCCGTTGTCGAAGGTCAGGTCGTGGGTCATGCCCTCGTCGTCGTTGGTAACCTCGACGACCAGGCGGTTACCTGCGGGGACCTCTACCTCGGCGGGGGTGAAGCGGTAGTTGCTGGTCGCCTTCACCTGCACGGTGGTGGTCTGACCGGTCGCAGCCACAGAGCCCGCCGAGGAGAACGACGGCAGGTTCAACGCGGACGGGTTCACGGCGAAGCCCAGCAGGAACGCCATGGCAACCGCCAACGCCGCCTGGAAGCTCTGCTTGGCGTGCGGGACGGGCTCCGGGGTGAGCGCCTCCGGGGTGAAGACGGGCTTTTCGCCGCGGGCGCGTGCCGCCATCATTTCCTTGCGGGTGTTCACGGACGCCTTCACGCCGCGCACCATGAGCGGAATGAACGCCATGAGCGCCAACGCACCCACGATAGCGACGGCAATCTTAATGGACTGGCCCACCATGGAGCTGGGCATCATGAAGATGAGCAGCGCCAGGTTCACGGCGGTTACGCGTGCCGCCGCGAAACGGCTGAACTCCTTGTTGGAGGCGCGCACCACCGCCGGGCCGCCGCCCATACGCTGAGGCAGCAAGTAGCTCATTGCGCCGAGCAACAGCTGCAGCAGGAAACCAACCACGAAGATGGGGGTCACGGCGCGCATGTCCAGCTGCGCGAAGGGGGTGGTTGCCACCATGTAGGCGGTCGCCGCTACACCAACAATCAGCCAGAGGAAGCCCATACCGACGCTCATCGGCGGGTACTCGTTCGGGCGCTTGGTTTGCAGGGTACGCACCATCACCCAGGCGACAATCAGCAGGCCGAGCAGGTAGACGACCAGACCCGCGGCAGCGAGCGGACGCATCCCAAAAATTGCGCCGACAAGGGTCAACACCAGGCCGCCGCACATCAGGTACAGGGCGCGCAGGCTGTGGGTGAGCGCCTTATCGACCATCTTCGTGCGCAGCATGGTCGGCCAGAACGTCACCAGCGTACCCACCGCGGTAATACCGACGAAGCCGAGTACGTTCACCGCCTCGTGCGCGAGCAGGAACTGCGAATGCAGGGTGCCGGACAGGTTCGGGTAGGCAATCATGCCACCAAATGCCGCACCGAGGGGCAGCATGAGTGCCGCAACAATGTAGAAGCGAATGGTCACACCGAATCGCGACGGCAGAGCCTGACGCACCTGCTTCAGCAGGTAGATGCCGTGCCAGGCGACCATCGAACCGACAATGAGGGCGCCCACCACCGTGGCGGCGTAGAGGCCGGGCACGCTCAGCTGACCGACCATGCCGATCATGAGCACGAGAATACCGGCGTTCAGAATGAAGATGCGGCGCACCTGGGTTCCGCGGTGCTCGTCAGGAATCTTGATTTTCATGAGCGCTTCGGTGAAGTGCTGCGACCAAATCAGAATCGAGTTCGTAATCAGGCCGAGGGTGACGATGTGCACCATCAGCCAGCCGCTATTCGGGATAAACCTGTGCAGCAGAAGCACGGCGATAAGGGTAAACATCCAGTGCGAGACCGGCTTGGAGGCGCGACGATGCCACGTACCGCGACCGGATGCACGGCGTGCAATCTCTTCGGGGGTGAGGTTCGCGCCGGGCGCCTCAGCGGGACGCATGCCAATGCTCAGGCCGGAGGAGCCGCCTCCGGAGACGCTTGCGGGCTTGCCGCTCGTGTTCTCGCCTTCGGGTGGGGTGCCGAGATGTTCACTCACGTAATCACTGCTTTCATTGCTGGTTGTTCGTGGACGTCGGTGTGCGGGGCACCGTCAGCCCCTGCGTTGGGGCGGGTGCCAATAAGCCCATTATATTGCCCGGTTAGTACCAATTTTGAAGACATTACGTGCATATGAAGGCGGCTTGTAGCGTGATAGTTCTGCTGCGCACCCGAGCGAATCTGCCCCTATGAATCTGCCCGAGCGAATCTGCTCCTGGGATTCTTCTCCCCGATGCACCCTTCACAGGTGCGCGCGATAAACTATTAGGATTCCAAAATCAGATGCCCGCCCACCCTAAGCGCGCATCCGCCGGCACCAAGGTAAGGACAAGCACCTCGTGACAAGGACTGATTCCACTACCCCCGTGTGGGGAAAAATTGCTATTGCGGCACTCATCCTCATCATTGGCGGTGGATACGTCGTCAAATTGCTCACTAACCCCTTCGCCGGTATGGATTTCTCCATCTACCGCCTGGGCGCGATGACCATTTTCGATAACGAGGGCTTCACCCAGGACCTGTACTCCCCGACCCTGAACGATCACGGCGAGATTAAGCCGCCGTTCACATACCCGCCGTTTGCGGCGATGCTGTTCTTGCCGTTCGCGTTCCTGCCTCTGGAGGTCGGCAAGGTCATTATGGTGGTCGGTTCGGCTGTGGTGGCGTGGTGGATTTCCACGATCATTTACAACTACGTAAATGCGCGCGGCCGTGAACTGCCCCTGCAGCAGTACTTTGGTCGTGCCGGCACGATTGCGGTGCTGACTATTCTGGTGGTTTCGGCGGGCCCGTGGCAGCGCACCCTGGACCTGATTCAGATTAACCCGTTCATTACGGCGCTGATTCTTGCCGATTTTGTCCGCCCGGCGACCCGCGTGCCGCGCGGCGTGCTGATTGGTATTGCGGGCGGCGTGAAGCTGACCCCGCTCGTGTTTGGTCTGATTCTGCTGGTCCGCCGCGACTGGAAGGGCATCGCGACCCTGGGTGCGACGTTCTTCGGCACCATTGCGCTGGGCTTCATTCTGATGCCCAAGGACGCGCCGGAATTCTGGTTCTCCGCGCTGACGAACCCCTCGCGTGTGGGCGGCCTGAACTTTGTGGATAACGTCTCGATTCAGGGCTGGCTGCTGCACTTCGGTCTCTCTGAGAGCGCCGCGAAGCCCGTCTACTACGTCCTGGCGCTGGTCACGATTGTGCTGACCGCCGCGTTGCTGTACCAGCTGGAACGCCGCGGTGCCGCGCTGGCGCAGGTGGCGGTGACCGCCTCCCTAATGGTGGCGCTGTCGCCGATTAGCTGGTCGCACCACAACGTGCTGCTGCCCCTGCTGGCGTTCGTGTTCATCATGGATGCGTTCCCCACCTATTTTGCGGTTCAGCCTGCGTGGCTGCGGGTGACAGCGACCGTGTTCGCGGTGGTTGCGGTGTTGGGCCTGTATATTTCGCCGATTAGGATTGCGTCCTGGTTCCACGGTAGCGCTGATGGTTTGGAACAGCTGGCTCCGGGCGCGTTGGCGGTTTCGGCTATTCCCGCGTTCTGCCTGTGGGTGACGATGACGCTCTGGTCGGTTGCCGCCCTGAGCGCGCCGGTGCGTGGCGCGAAGGTTGAGCCCGTGCAGTACGGTTCCGTGCGTAGCGATGCGCCTCTGGGCTGGTGGGGCGCTCGCGCCCTGGTGACCGAGAGCGCCGAGTCTGTGCGCGCCGCCGCTTCCCGTGAGGCAACCGCGTGAGCCGCGAGAAGAATCGTGAGAAGAACGCCGAGGCGGCTGCGCCTATAATCCCGTGGGCTTCGGCTGGCTCTACGGCTGAACCTGCACCGGTTGCGGAACCGGCTGTTGAAAGCGCTGTAGAAAGCGCGGAGCCTGCCGCATCCTCTGCAGCCACCGCGGAAAAAGCGGCAAAGGAAGAAGTCGCCGAAGAAACCGCCAAGGAGCTTGCCAAGCCTGCGCGTCGCAGCTTCTTTGACCGCATCCCCGGCATGCGTAGCGGCGCTCTCTGGGCGCACCTGCTGTTCATCCTGGTTGCCCTCTACGCCTTCGACTACGTGACGCACGCGGCGGCTGACGATATTTACGTGTACCGCCTGGGCGCTGTCTCCCTGGCGGACGGCCCGGACGGCTACCAGCTGTACACCTTCCGCACGCGCGGCCTGCCGTTCACCTACCCACCGTTTGCGGCGTTGCTCTTCTACCCGCTCGCGTTCCTCACCGAGCCGCAGAGCATGCTGCTGATTACCGCCATTATTTGCGCGCTCTGCTACTGGTGCGCGTACCTGTTGTACTCCTACGCGCGTAGCCGCTCGTGGCGTCTGCCGTTGCAGAAGCACCTGGGTCATTGGGGTATGGTGTCGCTGATTGCGGCGCTGATTTGGATGTGCGGCCCGTGGCGTTTGACCACGCATTTTGGGCAGATTAACGCCATCATTCTGATGCTGATTCTCGCCGATTTTATGCGCCCGGCAACCCGCGTTCCGCGCGGTGTGCTGCTGGGTATTGCGGCGGGTATTAAGCTGACCCCGCTCGCGTTCGGTCTGCTGCTGCTCATGCGTAAGGACTGGAAGGGCATCGCGACCCTGGGTGCTAGCTTCGCCGCGACCGTGGGTATCGGCTTCCTGGTGATCCGTGAGGAGTCGCTGACGTTCTGGTTCCATGCGGTGCATGACACTTCGCGTGTGGGCTGGTTCAGCTACTTCGATAACGTGTCGATTATGGGTACGCTGACCCACGCGGGCCTGCAGCATCACCTGACGGCTACCGCCCTGTCGGTGGTGCAGGTGGCGTTGACTCTGCTGATTGTGCTGGTCACGGCGGTTCTGTTGGTTCCGCTGATTCGTGCCCGCGCACTCATGGCGCAGCTGGCGCTGACCGCGTTCATGATGCTACAGATTTCGCCGATTAGCTGGTCGCACCACAACACCTGGTACCCGCTGATGCTCGCCGCCGTGGTTATGGAGATCTTCCCGCTCATGTACCAGCGGGTCAGCTCCTTTGTTTTCACACTGGCTGTTGTTTTGGCGACCGCGGCGCTGGTGGGCATGTACATTTCGCCGTTCTGGATTGTGCTGGCGTTCTCCCCGCACTTCAGCTCGGATCAGATTCTGATGGTGCCCGAAGGCTCCCTGGGCCTGATGGCGGGCACCATGCCGTACCAGCTGATGTACCTGTTTATTCTGGTGACGTTCTTTGTGTACCTGGCGAATCGTCAGCTGGTGGAAAATGCGGCACGCGCCGCGGGCGCCGAGCTGGCGGAGGCGAGGTACTCCCGCTAAAGCGGCGGGCGCCTCCAGCAGGTGCACAGCTTTCACCGGGCATAAAAGTATCCCCCGCACCCATCACGGATGCGGGGGATATTTTTATACCCAGCCTGCTGACCTAGTCAGTCACGCTGTTAGTTAGTGCCGATGCTCCAAGTAATGTTGGAGTCGGTACGAACCTGCATGTAGCTCTTGTTGCTCTGAACCCACTGCATGCTGCTCTTCACGGTCGGGATGGTCGAGGAGAAGAACGGGTCGTTCTTGGTTGCGTTCAGAACGGTGAAGCCGCGGGTGGTCGGGCCGCTGGTCTGGAACTCCATGGTTGCCTCGGTGCCTTCGTAGGTGAAAGCGTAGAAGTTCATGGTGCTCTGGAACTTCTCACCCTTCTTGTAGTGGGGTGCGGAGTCTGCATCGTAGACGCGGATGGTCCATTCGCCCTTACCGGTCAGCTCCAGCTTGCGGGTGGGGGTGGAGTGGCCGCTCGCGTCAATCCACGCGGTGCCCTTGAGCTCCTTGCCGTCGCGGGTGGAGTCGATAACGCTCACACCCGAGGTGATGCCGCCCTTATCGTCACGGCTGGTGATGAAGGCGTTGACCACACCGTCTGCGGGCTTGAACTCGTAGTAGAGCAGGCCTGCGGACACATCGCCCTTGATCTTCTCAATGTCGATGGTGTCCTTGTTGTCGGCGACGGTCTTCTTGTATTCCTTGAACTCACCCTCGGGCATCTTCGCTTCAGCAGCAGCGATGGGCGCTGCGGAAGAAGCGGAAGCTGCCGCCGCGCTCTCAGATGCGGGAGCGGAAGAAGCCTCAGACGATGCTGCCGCGGAGGACGCCTCAGCGGAAGTAGCCGCCGCGCTCGATGCCGCCGCAGAATTGGAGGCGGGGTTCGAGCCGCCACGCGGAATCAGCATGACAATTGCCAGGATGATGACAATCAGCAGAGCCAGCGCACCACCGATAACACCCCAAATCTTGGTGCCGGAGAGCAGACCCTTCTTCTCGGAGCCGTCCTCGCCGTTGCCCTGGTTGCCGGGCTCGGTCATGTAGGGGTTGCTGAGCGCCACGGTTGCCTGGTCCTGATCGGAAACCTGACCCTGGTAGGGCTGCTGAGCGTTGTACGGCTGACCCTGGTAGGGGTTGCCCTGGAACTGGCCGCCCTGAGCGTTCTGACCCTGGAAACCCTGGTCCTGGTAGTTGCCACTCTGGAAGTTCTGGCCCTGGAAGCCCTCAGCCTGGTTCGGCTGGAAGCCGTTCGGTGCCTGACCCGCCGGGATGAACTGTGCGTTCTGGTCACCCTGCACGTTCTGGCCGGGCTGTACGTTCTGGCCGGGCTGTTCCGAGAGGTTCACGGTACGCTCGGACAGGTTGACGGTGCGCTCGGTTTCGGGGGTGTGGAACTCAACGAGCGGGGAGCTCTCAATAGTGTGGGGCGCCTCAGCAGCGGGTGCCTCAGCCGCGGGAGCCTCAGCAACCGGCTCAACTGCCGGTTCCGCGGCAGCGGGTGCCTCGGGGGCAACCTCGGCGACCGGCTCAACAACAACGGGCTCTGCAACAGGTTCGGAAACGACCGGCTCAGAAGCGGCGGGCTCGGAAACAGCAGGCTCGGACAGTGCCGGCTCAGCAACCGGAGCCTCAACAACGTGCGCCTCAACGGGCTGCTCGGAAGCAACCTGCTCAGCTACGGGAGCCTCAGCAACCGGAGCCTCAACAGCGGGCTCTTCAACTGCGGAAGACTGGGATGCGAGAACCTGCTCGGGCAGAGCGGTGCCGGTCAGCGGAACCTGAGTCAGGTGACGCATCGGCTTGGGCTCGGAGGACTCCTCAGCGGACTCAGCCTGGGACGCCTCAACGTGGGGCGCCTCTACCTGCTGTGCCTCAACGTGGGATGCCTCAGCCTGGGGTGCTGCCGCCTCCGGAACCTCGACGACCTGCTCACCTTCGAGCTCAGCGGCGAGCTGCTCCAGGTCAACGTCCTCAACGGTCAGCGGTGCCGCAACCTCGGCGGGCTGCTCAGCCTCAACAGCGGACTCAGCCGCGGGTGCCTCAACAACGTGCGCCTCAGCAGACTGCTCGGAAGCAACCTGCTCAGCGACTACGGGCTCAGCGGGAGCCGCCTCAGCAGCGGACTGCTCGGGAACCAGCGGCTCAATAGTAGCCTCTTCAACCTGAATGGGTTCGGGCTCGGGCTCTTCGACCCACAGCTGCCAACCTTCAGGAACGGGACCCCACGCGGGGTCGGGGCGCCACGTAGGAGTGGGGGCCCATCCAGCAGGAGGAGCGGGCCAGTTGGGCGGCGGATTGAAGACGAGTGCCATAAGAAAGCAGCCTTTCTGGTGCTGAAAAAACACCCCGGAAGAGCGGTCATCAGCGACTATGTATATGAGCGTATTATCGCTACAAATTATGGCATAGGTTCAGAAAATGAACCCCGTGAATGGTAGGTTTTTAGCCTTATTCACGGCTTTTTCAATGGTTTTGGAACATTCCGTATCAATCGGCACTTGAAGGTTTCCGTATGCCCGGTCACCATCGACCCCGCGGAGGCTAGGATTAAAGAATGAACACTACACCGCCTCCCGCACCCCCGCAGGTAGCCGCCGGAACCCCCGCTGCTCCTGCGCCTGTTGCAGGTCTTGCCTACCACCGTCTCTCCCACGCCGACCCGAAATCCCGCTGGTTCTCACCCCTGCTGGAAGGTCTGCTCGGTGTCGCCGTATTTATTGGCCTCAACCTGATCATTTCAGTTGCCCTGGCTGCGACGATTATGGGTTCGGGACTTTCCCTCCAGGATGTAGCTACGAACCGCGCCGTCATTATGGAACACCCGGCGCTGTTCGCGCTGACCTTCCTCTCCCTTATCGCGATTGTGCCTTCGCTCTTTTTGGCGCGCCTGGTCGTGGGCCCGAAGCCCTGGGGTCTGATCCATTCGGTGGCGGGCCGTCTGCGCCGCTCACTGCTGCTTCCGTACCTGGGTTTGAGCTTCGCGGTTTACGGCATCTACTACGCCGTGATGCTGGCGTTGAGCGGTGAGAGCCTGCCCGAATACCGCTATTTTCAACCTCCACAGGTTGAATTTTGGGTTTATGTGGCGATGATGCTGCTCCTGGTACCCGTGCAGTGCTACGCCGAAGAGCTCGCCTACCGCGGCTTCATGATGCAGATGCTGGGCCGCTGGCTCCGCACCCCCTGGCTACCGATTGTGCTGCCCGCCGTGCTGTTCATGCTCTCCCACGCCTACGACCCCTGGGGTCAGAGCACGATTCTCGCGATGGGTATTTACGCCGGTTTCCTCTGCTGGTACACCGGCGGCCTGGAAGCCTCCATCAGCCTGCACGTGGCAAATAACGTGATCCTGATGCTGCTGTCCATGGTGGCTGGTCTGGATCCGTTCGCCTCCGAGGGTGTGACCCCCGTGGATGCACTGCAGGGCATCGCCCTGGAAGGCGTGTACGTGGTGCTCGCCTGCCTGATCTTCAACGCGCGCGCTCGCCGCGGCGAGGTTTCACGTGAAACACAACCGCTTAAGGTTGATAAATAGGCTATTTGGCGGGTTGTTCTAGACCAGCTACCCCAGCCCGCCCACCCCGCTCCATTCGAGCCTCACCAGGGCTCATACTTCACGCCGCGTGGATTATCGGCCCCGGTCACCCCGTCAACACCCAAGAAAAGGTAGGGTTAAACCATGACTGTTGATGCTGTAAAAAATATTGAAGACCTCGCCGCATTCGTGGCGGAGTCGCCGGTCTCTTACCTCGCCGCGCGCACGGTAGCGCGCCGCCTGCAAGCAGCGGGCTTCACCGAGCTTGTAGAGACCGAAGCATGGGACCCGCAGATCGCAACCGGCCGCCACTTCGTCGTCCGTGACGGCGCGATTATCGCCTGGGCTGGCGGCGCGAAGGCGCAGAAGGCAAGCGGTTACCGCGTGCTGGGTGCGCACACTGACTCGCCCTCTCTGAAGGTCAAGCCTTCCTCCTCCATCACCACGAAGGGCTGGCACCAGATTGCTGTTGAGAACTACGGCGGCGCACTGCTGAACTCCTTCCTCGATCGCGAGCTGTGCGTGGCGGGCCGCCTCACCGTCCTTGAGGGCGGGGAGCTGAAGGACCGCCTGGTGCGCACCGGCCCGATTGCGCGCATCCCGCAGCTGGCGCCGCACCTGGACCACAAGCGGAACGAACTGGTGCTGGACAAGCAGTTCAACATGTACCCCGTGTGGGGCGTGGACCCGGCGGAGAACGACGTGCTCGGCTACATGGCGAAGCACGTGATTGACGGCGAGCCGGTCGACCCGGAAAGCATTGTGGGTTACGACCTGCTGTTCGCTGATTCGCAGCCGCCGCGCCGCTTTGGTGCGGATCAGGAGCTGTTCGCTTCCGGTCGCTTGGATAACCTGTCTTCGGTGCATGCGGGTTTGACCGCCCTGGAGCGTTACGTTGCCGATAACGCGGATGAGCACGCTACCGAGACTGTGATGCTTGCGGCGTTTGACCATGAGGAGCTTGGTTCGGAGTCGCGTAGTGGTGCGGCGGGCCCGTTCCTGGAGGATATTTTGGTGCGCCTGTCCGCTGCGCGCGGTGAGAGCACGGAGGAGTACCGCCGTTCGGTGGCGGCGTCGTTCTGCCTGTCGGCTGATGCCGGTCACCTGGTGCACCCGAACTATCAGGGTCACCACGATCCGACCGTGCAGCCGCTGCCCGGTGGTGGTCCGCTGCTGAAGATTAACGCGAACCAGCGTTATGCGACGGATTCGGTGGGTGCCGGCGTGTTTGCTGCGGCGTGTGCGAAGGCTGGTGTTCCGTATCAGGAGTTCGTGTCGAATAACAATATGCCGTGTGGTTCGACGATTGGCCCGATTACGGCGACTCGCCTGGGTATGCGTACTGTGGATGTGGGCATTGGTCTGCTGTCGATGCATTCGATGCGCGAGATGTGCCATGTGGACGATATGGCGTACATGACGCGCGCGGTGGAAGGCTTCTTCCGCCTCTAAATTGAATCCCTATTGGGAGTTTAAATAGTTGTGGCGGTGACCGAATAACGGTCACCGCCACAACTATTTTTAAACAGACTCAGATTAGACGGGGTTCGATTAGACAGGGTTGTCGGGGCTGGGCAGGGTTACCACCTCAGACCAGCGAGTATCCTTAGCGGCCGCACGGTTCGCGTCGCTCTTCTGCTTCACATCGGCGGGTGCCTGCTGCGCCCACGCCTCAAAAGCAACAATGTAGTTCTCGGGGTAGTTTGCCGCGAGCAGCTCCTGTCGGGTCGGGAAGTACTCCTTGCCCTCTCGAATATCGACATAGTTGCTTGCCTTGTAGGGGTCGGCGCTCTGGATGTCAGTGCGCGGGCCGGAGGCTACCTTTCCGCTTGCCACGTTATTGTCATCGATAGCGCGTACCCATGCCGCAGCGTAGGTGTGATCGGCCTTGTTCTTCTCGTACAGTGCCAGGCACTCGGATCCTGCTGATTCAGCTTCGGCGCGGGTGGGGAAGTTCGCCTGGTTGCGCACAACATGCCGTGCAGATACATAGGAAGGGAGCGCAGTACCGCGGTCGGCGCTGATGGCTTCCTGCTGCTTGAGGGTTTGAGCTTTCGCGGTTTCGTCAGGTTCAAGACAGGGGGTGGAGCTCTTCTTCGCCGCGGAAGAGGAGGCGGACCCGGTGGAGCTTGCTGCTGACGGGGAGGAAGCCACGGTCGTATTCGAGGGTGCCGGAGTGCTGGATGCCGTGCTGGTGGAGCTGCCGCAGGAAGCAAGAAGCATGGGAAGAATCGCCAACGCGGCACCGCGTCGTAGACCGCTGGAACGGAGCGAAAGAAAAACAGGGGTGTGGGTCATGAGACCACCTCACAAGAGGGATGGAACGATATATTGCGTCTAAACATACCCAAATATTTGATACATGGTCAATGGAAAATACCATCTTAGTTTAAAACCAACACTCTAGACGCAAGATGTGCAACCCAGTAGTCTTAAAGTTCTGACCTGCTTAAACATGAGGTAGACGGGGTAAGAGTGCGGAGGGTTTGCAGGTCGCCTACTTGTCTTAGCATTGGCTTCGGGGCTTAGTGGATAAGAAAAACAATATTGAGGCTATGCGTTCGGTGTTCCGCTACTAGCTTTTTATGCTACTGAAAGGAAATGGCATCATGAATTCTACTTATAAAATGTTCGCCGTAAATGAGAAAATAATTTTGTATATCTTATTTCTCATTGTATTGCAATTTTTCTATATTTTCCCAACTGCCCTGTATGCAGATTTCTATAGATTTGTATCGCCATGTGATAGGTGGCAAAGTGCATATTTCGACTATATACCCTTCTTTGTGGTGGGAGTTGTATCAGCTAGCTTATGGCAGACTTTTAGTATGTGGCTGGGTGTAAAGCTTCGTATAGGAATTTTTTGGATCGCATCGCTATATTTAGTTTTTAAAATGTATGGGACTTATGAAATTTTAAAAGGCAATATCTTAAGTTCATGTAAAGTCCCTACAGAATATATGCATGGAATATTGTGGCCATATGATCTACAGGCATTCATTCTCTGGGGTCCCGATATTATCTCATGCGTTATTTTTATAGCAGTTTTTATTGCATGTTCTAAGCGTAGCTACTGGGTGCCAACCCTCGCAGCTATAGCCGCATTTGTTGTGCAGTGCGTCATCTTGGTACTGCTCTGGGAATACGTTAGGGGACTTATCTATTTCCTCCTGCAGTAGCGTTGGGCCGTTGAGGTGCAGGCTTTTACGGAGTTCGAGGTTGCA
The DNA here is from genome assembly GCF_001814485.1 of Rothia sp. HMSC066G07. Taxonomy (NCBI): domain Bacteria; kingdom Bacillati; phylum Actinomycetota; class Actinomycetes; order Micrococcales; family Micrococcaceae; genus Rothia; species Rothia sp. HMSC066G07. The sequence continues at coordinate 19,276 of NZ_KV816926.1, forward strand.
TAAAGGGCGCTCCAACCGTGCCCCTCTGGATATGTTGGCTTCTGCTGATTATCGGGCAAATAACAATATCTGATGCTGGTGTCTTTGTGCCGTATTTGCTTCAAGAGCCCGGTTGCTTCCGTGTTTGCACAAGTCAAGACGCTGAACAAGCTTGTCCGTCGATTTTCTTTCGAGCTGTTGGATTTTAAAAAATAAACATAATTTTCTCTTGACCACGTATCAAAACCGCCCGTATAGTGAGGGTCAATTCGGTATGTTCCAGCCCACAATGAGGTGACATTATGGCCCTGAATTCTAGGACCCCCAACCCCCGCTATAACGCACTGCGATACGGCGCCGCTCTCTTAACCCTGCCCCTGTTCCTTGCCGCCTGCGGCGGTGCGAACACCGCGGCAAGTAGCACCTCCTCACCCTCCACGGCGAGCGCCTCAGCAACGGCAAGCACCACGCCGCCCATCAGCTGCTCCTCATACTCCGCCGAAGCTCTCGCATCAGCAGAAGCCACCAAGCCCGTCCCGCGCACCGATGAACAATACCCCGCGTACATCCAGTACCGGAACATCCTCGCAGACGGCGCCCACATCATTGAGCCCAGTGAAATCGACAGCAAGTGCCACGCCGCACTCAAAGCAGGGCGGAGCACCTTCCCCGAATACGTTCAAAACATCGATGCCTATAACGCCCACCCCAGCGTCGGACTCTCCGACCCCTTCGCCGGTAGCGAGTACCGAGACATCAAGAACCGCAACGAATTCATTCCCCACCGCGCAGACCTGGAAGAAGCCGCCTACCCCGAGATGATTATTCGTCTCTACGAAAAGTGGTACGAGGCAGCCCCCGCAGACATCAAGACGCTCAGCGACGGCAACCGTGCACGATTCCTCGCCACAAGCGCCTACCAGCAGTGGAAGGCCCAGCCCCAAACCCCCAGCAGCTCCCGCCCATAAGTCCACTCACGCATAAACCCGCGCAAAAACAGTTGTGGCGGTGACCGAACAACGGTCATCGCCACAACTCTTTAAACGGTCATTACCGGGCTTATTTTTTGGGGGAGGGGCTACTTGCCCTTCACCTCGCGTGCCAGAGCCAGTAGCTCCTCATGCACCGTCGTATCGCCCGTAACCTCCGGGTGGAAAGAAATACCAATCAGGTTGCCCGAACGCACACCCACAATCTTCCCCTCATGACGAGCCGTCACCTGCACACCCTCACCAGTGCCAGTCACAATCGGCGCACGAATAAACGCCGTATCAATAACCACCTCATCACCGGCAGGGGTCAGCCACGGCAGGCGCACCTCCGCAGAATCAACCTGCGAACCAAACGCGTTACGACCCACCGAAACATCCAAAACACCCAGCGACTGCTGACCCGGCGCCGGATCATCAATACGCTCCGACAACATAATCAGGCCAGCACAGGTACCCAGAGTCGGCAGACCCGAAGAAATCGCCTCAATCAGCGGCTCACGCACACCAAAAATACGGGTCAAACGGTCAATCGTCGACGACTCACCACCCGGCAAAACCAGCGCATCCAGACCCTCAAGCTGCTCACCGGTACGCACCCAACGCACCTGCGCACCCAGGGACTCCAGCATCAGCGCATGCTCACGCACGCCGCCCTGCAACGCCAAAACACCAACCGTCAAACCCTCACCCGGCAAAACACCGGTAGGCTGAACCTTCTCAACCATCACCGCTCCCTTCACAAAACAACAAACACAACAAACACAAGGAGGGTGGGACCCGCCTCAGCGAACCCCACCCCCTCATCAAACACTCACCCCGAATACGGGGTGCGCGCACGAATTACCAGCCGCGCTCCGCCAGGCGGTGCGGTGCCGGAATGTCAGCAACGTTAATGCCGACCATAGCCTCACCCAGGCCGCGAGAAGCCTCAGCAACCTTCTCCGGGTCATTGTAGAAAGCAGTAGCCTTCACAATAGCCTTCGCACGAGCAACAGGGTCGCCCGACTTGAAGATACCGGAACCAACGAACACGCCGTCAGCACCCAGCTGCATCATCATCGCAGCGTCGGCGGGGGTAGCCACACCACCAGCGGTGAACATCACCACGGGCAGCTTACCGGTCTGAGCAACCTCACGAACCAGCTCGTACGGTGCGGCCAGTTCCTTAGCCTTCACGTACAGCTCGTCGGGCATGGTGTTGTACAGGCCCTGCAGCTCAGCAATCTGACGCTTAATGGTGCGGATGTGCTTGGTAGCCTCAGAGACGTCACCGGTGCCAGCCTCGCCCTTAGAACGGATCATAGCGGCACCCTCGGTGATGCGGCGCAGAGCCTCACCCAGGTTGGTAGCACCGCACACGAACGGAACCTTGAACTGGTGCTTGTCAATGTGGTTCACGTAGTCAGCGGGGGAGAGAACCTCAGACTCGTCAATGTAGTCGACCTTCAGGGTCTCCAGGATCTGAGCCTCAACGAAGTGGCCGATGCGTGCCTTCGCCATGACCGGAATTGAAACAGCATCAATGATGCCCTCAATCATGTCCGGGTCAGACATACGAGCCACGCCGCCCTGCGCACGAATATCCGCGGGAACGCGCTCGAGAGCCATGACGGCAACAGCGCCAGCATCTTCAGCGATCTTAGCCTGTTCGGGGGTGACGACGTCCATGATGACGCCGCCCTTGAGCATGTCGGCCAGGCCGCGCTTAACAAGCGGGCTGCCGGTTACGGTGTTGTTATCAGTCATGACCTTATCTTCTCACGTTCTGAGTGTTCGCGCGCACTCACGGGGTCGGATTTTCTGTTCTCTGACACAGTACGACCCCAAGTTCACGTCAGAACGACACAAAACGTCATGAAAAGCGGTTAGAGTAGGGCGGTTCATGGGCTGAGCAGGCCCGGCTGAGCAGACCCGCCGGATGCACGCAGGTCGCCTCCCATAAACTCACATCCCGAGCGGCCATAAGGCAAGGTTTTGCTCAGGGTAAACATCCACCCACCCGCACTGAACAACGGTAAAATACAGAAGCTACGCCCGCACTCGTCCCCACGCGGAAGCCTCACGGCCCAGGGAACGAGCAAAACATTTTGGGCACCCTGGCACCCGCACACTCGCGGACATCAGCCGTCTATCAGACGCACACCATGAACCAGCCGCCACATCCAAAAGGAACACACCAAATTGCTTGAAGTCATCATTGCCCTATCGCTGGCAATTCTTCTGGGTAATATCCTCGCCCATAAAATACGGATAACCCCCGCCATTCTGCTCATTTTCCTGGGGCTTGTGCTGGCGCTCATCCCCGTTCACGCCATGCACGAGGTGCGCGAGGTCGGGCTGCCACCGCACGTGATTCTCGAAATCTTCCTGCCCGTGATGCTGTTCTGGGAGACCCGAAACACCTCCTGGCGTGAGGCGCGCGCTCGTCTGCGCGGCATTCTGCTCTCGGGCACGGTGCTCGTAATTTTCACGGCGTTCGTTATCGCCTGGGTGCTTCACACATTTATGGGCGTCTACCTGTGGCATGTGGCGCTGATTATCGGTGTGGCGCTCGCCCCCACCGATGCTGTGGCCGTGGCAACGCTCAACGGCAAACTCCCCAAATCTTCCATCACCACCCTTAAAGCGGAAGCACTCATTAACGACGGCACCACCCTAGTTCTTTTCGCACTCGCCCTGCAGCTTGCGGGTGGTCATGAACTTACCCTGGGGACTGCATCCGGAATGTTCTTCTTCTCGTTCCTGATTGGAACTCTCGTTGGCCTGGCCGTCGGATGGGGTGTAGATAAGCTGCGTGCGCACATCGGCAACCCCATGAACTTCAGCGTGTTCATGTTTACCGTGCCGTTTATTGCTTTCTTCCTGTCTGAAGAAATCGAGCCTTTTGAAGGCATGAAAGGTTCCGGAGTGGTGGCTGTGGTGGTCGCCGCTTTCTACCTGACCTATCGCGGACCGGATACCATCAAACCCCAAAACCGTTTCTACGGTCTGCCCATCTGGTCGTTTGTCTCCTATGTCATGAACGGTGCGCTCTTCGTGCTCGTGGGTGTTCAGCTGCCCAGCGCCACAGCGCCTGTGGATGATGTTCTTCGTGAATACAACTATGCGTGGGCTTTGACGTTCGCCGTGATTGTGGTGGCATGGCTTGTTTCCATTGCGGCGCGTTTTATTTTCCTGCACGTCTCGATCGGTATTATTCGTGCCCTTGACCGTTCAGAAAAGCAGAAGCAGCTGCGCACAACTTTCCGTGGCCGTGTAGTGAGTACCTTTGCGGGACTGCGCGGCGGTGTTTCCCTCGCGGTGGCTCTCTCCGTGCCGACTGATGTTCCCGCGCGTGACTTTATTATCTTTGTTGTTGCGGGCGTGGTTCTGCTGTCGATGGTGGTTCAGGGGATGCTCCTGCCGCTCGTTATTAGGTGGGCGAAAATTCCGGTTGATACCACCGAAGAAGATGAGATTAATGAAGCAATCCGCACGATCATTGCCGAGTCCTTCGACTCTGTGGCTGAGATCGGCCAGGAAATTGGTGCACCACAGTGGATTATCGACCGCATTGCCGACGAACAGATGTACAACGCGAGTATACACCGCAACCTGCACGCCGTTCGTAAAGACGGTGCGAATGCGCCGGAAGAAGCCCGCCGCATTATTGAAGCGGGCGACCTTGAGAAAGAGCTGCGCCTGCGGCATTTGGAGAAGCAACGCAGCGTGCTCAAGCGCCTGCGTAATGAGCGCATAATCGACACGAATGTGCTCCACGCGATTCAGGAAATCCTGGATATTGAGGAGGTTCGCGTGCTTGGTCCGGTTGAACTCGAATAGCTCACACTCCTACATGCGATACGTATGAGGCGAGGCGCCCCACCCCCAACAGCGGGGGAGGGGCGCCTCGTTACTTTTTATGCCTAAACCTCTAGCCCCACCACTACGTGGAGGCGGTACAATACACTAGCCCGTTTTTCGCGCGAACCACGCCTCTTACCGCGTCATTCATCGCGCACCGGACACGACACAGACCAGAACCACAGGAGTCTATGGCACCTCAGCAGACTGAAAACAACGCGCCCAAAAACGGCGCACCCGCAGGACACGGCCCGCACGGTCCCCACGGCGCAGGCGAAGACCCGCAGAACATCTACCTGCTCAAAGACGCCCCCATCCTCAAGGCGCTCCTCTCCCTCGGCGTGCCCATAGCACTCGGCCTCGCCATCACCAGCATCTACAACGTGGTGAACTCCTACTTCGTCGGCCACTACGGCGGCACCGAAGACCTCGCCGCCACCAGCTACAGCGAGCCCGTCTTCGGCGTCATCATGGCGATCGCAGGACTGTTCGGCCTGGGCTCCTCAACCCTCGCCTCCCGCAAGCTCGGTGAAGGCCAGCCCGCCCACGAAATTCACCGCGTCACCTCCTTCGCCCTCTACTCGGCGCTCGGTGCCGGTATCGTCGCGGCGGCTATCGGCTTCATCCTCGCCGACCCGATCACCAGCATCATGGGTGCATCCGGCGGCTCCTACGAACCGACCCGCATCTACTTGCACCTCATGTTCCTCGGCGCGCCCCTCGCTATCGGCATGTTCACCCTCGAACAGCTCGTCCGATCCGAAGGATACGCCAAGCAGTCCATGTACGGCATCATCGTCGGCACCGTCGTCACCTGCATCTTCGACGTGCTGTTCATCGCCATCATGGGCATGGGCGTCGCCGGTGCCGGTTGGGCAATGTTGCTGGCGAACGGCGCATCCATGCTGTACTACCTGCTGTTCCTGATGCGCAAGAGCGAGAACTTCTCCGCGAACATCCGCGACTTCTCCCTCGACCCCGCCATCATCAAGCCCGTGGTCGCCGTCGGTGCCGCCGAGCTCATTCAGAGCCTCAACCTGATCTTCGCCGCCCTGCTGCTGAACAACCTCGCCGCCTCCTACGGTGACGACACCGTCGCAGCGTTCGGTCTGGCAATGCGCCTGAACATGGTCCCCGAAATGCTGTGTATGGGCCTGTGCATGGGCGGTATCCCGCTGTACGCCTACGCGTACGGTGCCCGCAACGGTGCCCGCGTGAAGCAGGCGCTGCGCACCGCAACCATGCTGTCCGTCATTACCTCCGTAACCATCACCATTCCGGTGCTGATTTTCCGCCGTGAACTGCTCGCCGTGGTTGGTGATGAGCGCCTGGTCTCCACCGGCGAAGAGGTCTTGGTCGCGCTGATGCTTGCCGCCGTGTTCAACGCGGTCAGCATCGTGTTCGTTTCCTGGTTCCAGGCGGCCGGTAAGGGCGGCCCGGCAATGCTGATGACCCTCGGCATTGCGCTGCTGTTCTTCCCCGCCGTGTACTTCGGCAACATGTGGTTCGGCTTTAAGGGTCTGACCTGGGCGTTCCCCTTCACTCAGGTGCTTGCCTGCGTGCTGGGTCTGGTGCTGTTCCTTGCTACGGGCGGCTCGAAGGTACCGCCCGCTGAGCCTGAGGTAGAAGCTGAAGGTTCTGAGGAGTCTGACGCTCAGGCTGCCCAGATTTCTGGCGCACAGCCCGAGCAGAAGGCGTAGTCCTCGGTCTGCGAAAGCATAGTAAAAGCCCCGGACTCCCACCAAGGGAGCCGGGGCATTTACGTTAGTTCTATGGCGGTTAAAGCGCTAGTGTTTCGGCGCTAGTTCTTCCACCTAGTTCTTCCACCAGGAATCAAAAATCGTCACCGGAGTAGTGCGCTTATGGCGGCTACGCAGGTAAATCTGCTCCAGCTTCGCAGCTGCCGCCTCGTCGATTTCCTTACCCTCCAGGTAGTCGTCAATCTGCGGGTAGGTCAGACCCAGCTCATCCTCATCGGTACGGCCGGGCACGCCGTCCAGCAGGTCAGCAGTCGGCGGCTTAGCCCACAGACGCTCAGACGCACCCAGCACCCGCAGCAGCAGCTGGTTCTGGCGCTTATTCAGGCCGTACAGCGGCAGCAGGTCCGCGCCGCCGTCACCGAACTTCGTGAAGAAACCCGTAATGGACTCCGCCGCATGGTCGGTACCCACCACCAGGTAGCCGGGGCCGCCAGCAACCGCGTACTGGGCGATCATGCGGGCGCGCGCCTTCACATTACCCTTGTTGAAGTCGCTGATCTGCTCGCCGGTCGCCTCAGTGTAGGCGCTGTCGAAACCGTCCACGGCTTCGGCAATGTTGAAGGTCAGGGAGCGGGTGGGCTGGATGAAACGCAGCGCCTCCTGCGCGTCCTCTTCGTCGTGCTGCACACGGTAGGGCAGGCGCACCGCCACAAACTCGGTGGTGCGGCCGCGCTCGTTGAGGCGGTCCACCGCCAGCTGGCAGAGGCGGCCCGCCAGGGTGGAGTCGATGCCGCCGCTGATGCCCAGTACCAGGCCGCGGCTTCCGGTGGCTTCCAGGTAGTCGCAGATGAACTGGATGCGGCGCTCCACTTCTTCGCGTGCCTGCTCTTCGGTCATGTTGGGCTTGACGCCCATTTCACGGATGATCTGTGCCTGTAATTCACGCATGACTTAAGTGTACGCTCCACCTTATAGCCCGTGCGGTGAACCGCCGAGGGAGGCGAGGTAGTGTTCCACACGGTGCGTTCAGACCCGCCTGCGCGGCGGGTTCGGTGCTGCTCTAGCCTTCCTCCAGTTCCGCAAATACGCAGCGTACTCACAGGTTGCAATCCTTGTTCCAGCCCCCCTGTTTGCTAGGATGAGTGTACGGTTCAAATACCGTTCAAAACAGCTGGTGATGAGGGAAAACACCCATACACCCGCTACGCCGCAGAACACGTCAACCAAGGACGGTGAAGACAGCACCAGGGCAAAAACAAAAACTGAACTCTACGACGAGCTCGTAGACATCGAAACCAGCCTCGACAACCACCCGCTCACCTCGGGGAAAATAGCGGAGGCGAACATCATCATCGAGCAGATGAAGGAGCAGGGCGCCACCCCGGAAGAAATCAATGAGGCACTCATCCAGCAGAGGCTGCCCTCCCTTGTGGAGATTGGTAAGAGTACCTTGCTGCAGTCTTTTAGCCTCTGGAAGCTCAATCACCGCAAGTTAAAGGTGGAAGCCGCCATTGAGAAGCTTAACCGCAAAGAAGCCCGCCGGCGCTAACTAGCCCGCCTCGGGCAGAGGTGAGGCAAGCAAATACCCCCGGCAGATGCGTAAAGCACCCACCGGGGGTATTTAGCTAGAATGAGAATGGCGTCAAAAAATAAATTACATCCCTAATAGTATTAAATCATTTTAGGTGTATTAATTTTTTCGACGATCTTCCTTGCGGGAGATTTTTTCGATTGACGCCTCTATATTATTTTTTTATAGTTAAGCCACCAAAGGCTAAACATCCCGCTAATAGTATTTTTGCCAATATCGACAATACTTGGAAGTCCTTGGTCTTTGAGGGATTTTTCAATCTCTTCATGTGAATAACCCTGTTCTTTCATGATTTCAACAAGGCTACTAGCTTCGGCGTGAGGCCCAGAAATCATTGGGTGGTGATCAATCTTGTTCTGTATGTCAACAAGCTCGTCGTAGAGGGCTTCTTTATTTTTTGCCATGAGTATCAACGCCCCATAATGCATCGAAGGCCTGCGTAGCCAACACCTGCCAGAATTGCCTCGGGAGATCCAGTAACCAAGGGCAAGATGCCCCAGCGAAGATTGGAAAAAATATTAGACATAATTTCCTCCTAATAATAAGTTGAAAAATTAACCATGTGTTGTGGTTCATAGAGTAGCAGATTTTGGGTGAGTTAAACCAGGAAAACACTGTTGAAAATATCACATATTTGCACTGTATTGAAATATGTTTGATTTTGTGCTTTTCTATGGTTTTCATAAAATATTTTCATAAAAATTTCTTGGGTTTATGTGGGTTTAAGGGCTTGTGGTGTTTACCGGGGGTATTTCTTTCGAAGGAATATCAGCGGCTTAGATGTTCAAAGACGCTCTCATAGCGATCAACGAAGTCCACCGCCGCGTTCAGAAGCTCCTCCTGGTCGAGGACATCCCGAGTAGCTGACAGCGTCTCATCCTCGCCGTTCTGAACCTGTAACTCACGCATAAGTTAAGTCTACGCCGCAGACATAACAGCCCACAGAAAAGGCCGTGCCGGGGCAGAAAACTCCACTCCGACACGGCCCTCACATCCGCATCCGACTAGCGGTTATTCAGCACACGCACGTTATAGCGGTGCAAGAACGCCGCCATCGCGCCACGCTCAATCGGCTGAACCGGACGGAACGAACCATCCGCCCAACCCGTCGTAATACGCTGCTCAGCCAACCACAAAATCTCACGGTAGAACTGGCTATCGGTCGACACGTCACTAAACGGCGAAGCCACCGGAGCCGAATACGCCGGCGAACCCGCAAAACGGTAGAAGAACGCCGCCATAGCATCACGGTTCACCGCAGCATTCGGGCGGAACGTACCATCCGACCAGCCGGTCGTAATACCGCGGGCACGCATCCACTCAATCTCCTTGTAGAACGGGTGGTCACGCGGCACATCCTTAAAGCTCGGGGTGCTCGGCGCAGTGAACTGCGGCGAACCCGCCATACGGTAGAAGAACGCCGCCATCGCGCCGCGCTCCACCGAGCCGTTCGGGCGGAACGTGCCGTCCGGGTAGCCGGTCGTAATACGACGCTGAGCCAGCCAGTTAATGTCATTCACGAACGGGTAATCCGCCGGAACATCCGTAAAGTGCGCGCTCGCGGCGGTATCCTCAGAGTTCGACGAGACACGCAGAACCTGCGCGCGCTCACCCGCAGCCCCATTTACGCCGGACAGGTCGCCGGTCGCGTTGTGCATGTGCAGGAACAGTGCAGAAACGTTCTTCGCATCGCTGTTACGGTGAGCCACCAGCTGCGCGGAGGGTGCGTCCACGAACAGGTTCGGAACGCCCGCAGACTCGCCGCTGAACCACAGCTTCGGTGCCGCATAGTTGAACACCACCGAATCAGTCGTATCAACCACGGTCGTAGCGGAGAACGCGCTCGAAGTGGTCACCGAGTACGAAATCTCGGTGGACTCGGCGTTCGGATCCAGGCCCAGAACGCTCAGCGGAACAGTCATCACCAGGGTGTTCGAATCCATGATGTTGGTGTCCGTATCACCCCAGGTACCGTTCAGCGGGTACAGGGCATTCTCGATGGCCTGCCACTTACCGTTGCTGCGCTTAGAAACCTTCACCAGCGGGTAGTCCAGGCCCTTCTCACGCACCGTCTGCAGGCGGTAGTCGCTCGTGCCGTCCTTGTCGGTATCAACGAACACGTAGTAGGTGCCGCGCGGGGTCACCTCCTGCCAGTTACCCCAGGTGGAAATACCGAAGGACAGGCGCGCGTCGGAGGTGTCCGCGCCGGCAGCCTTCAACGCCGCCACATCCGAGGCGGCACCCACGTACTGCAGATCCATGCGGGAATCCGAGCCCACACCCAGCTTCGTGGTGGGGATGCGCGGGCTCGAAGCGCCCAGCTCAAAAGCACCCAGCAGGGAGCGGTAACCGCCCTGATCCACCGCGGTACCCTGCAGGGTCAGGGTCTGCTCGGTCGCGCCGGAACCCTCCGCATCGAAGGCGATATCGGAGCCAGCCACACGCATCGCGGAGACAGGCTTCGGTGCCACATGCAGCGGCATGCGCAGGGTCTTCACCGCAGCCGAAGAGTCAGCATCGGTCAGAATCAGGCGGCCCGAAGCGCTCGCAATGTACTGGCGGGCACCCGAAATGGTGACCGTACCGGTCGAGTAGTTCACCGAATCCTGGTTCGGGTACATGGACGGGTCGCGGGTCTTTTCCAGCTTCGACGGGTCAATGCGCACCGTCACGGTGAACGTTGCCTTCTGACCGGCACCCACAGACACGGACTGCGGGTAGGAGAACTCCACACCCGGGATGCTCGTGCTGCCCTCATAGTTCAGGGTGTAGGTGTGCGCCACCGAGTCGGTATTCTCAACGCTCACGCGGTGCTGCAGGGTCTGCACACCGGCGTTCGGGGTGTACTCGAGCACACCGAAAGTGTCCGAAACCTGTTCGGGGCGTGCCGCGTTGAACAGCATGACGCGGTCAGCCACCGCCGCACGCGTGTTGATGCGGCCGGTACCCACGCGGTCCACCGCGTAGGGGTTGCCCCAGGCGTCCTGCATGTGGTGGTCGGCGGTGTTCATGATGACGGTCTTAAGCATGCGCGGACCGTACTCCGGGTGCGCCTGCATGATCAGCGCCGCAACACCGGCAACAAACGGCGTGGACATGGACGTACCGGTCTTCACGCTCGAACCGGTGCCGCTACCAACCTCGATGGAGGAAATGTTCGTGCCCGGTGCCGCAACGTCCGGCTTGGTGATGCCGTGCGAACCGTGCAGGCCACGCGCGGTGGAGGTGTTCGCCTGATCCAGCTTGCCGTTGGGCACACGGATTGAGTCGCGCAGGTTCTCGCCGAGCTGCAGGGTCAGCTCACCCGAATCAATCTGCGCGGAAAGGCGCTCCACCTGGCTCTTTGCCAGGCGCACGCCCGGAATGGAGGAGTTACCGCCGATAGCGGTGTCACCAACCTCAGTGTTCGAGGTGAGCACCACGCCGGTCGCGCCAGCCGCCTGCAGGTTGTCGAAGCGTACCTTCGAACCGCAGGGGGCGGTGCCGTCAGCGTCCGCCCAGTCGATGAGAGCCCACTTGCCCTTCAGTGCTGCAGCTTCCTCTTCGGTGAATGCCTCGCAGGCGTAGCGGTTGCGGGAGGCGGCACGCACCACGGTGCCGCGTAGCTGCTCCTCGGTCGCCTTCGAGTAGTCGAAGCTCACCGAGTAGTCACCGTAGGTGTCTGCCTCGTTCGCGGGGGCGAGAATCTTCACGCGGTCTACCAGCTGGGTCGAGCCGATGGAGTTCGCCACGGTCAGGCCGTAGGCGCTGGTGCCGGGGCCGCCCGAGTTGGAGTAGGTGTCGCCCACGGCGTTGTAGTTGTTGGCGTTACCCGCCGCGACCACGGAGAGGATGCCCTCGCGGTAGAGGGAGCCGACCGCGTAGTTCACGGTCTCATCAAACACGCCGAACTCGTTGCCGAGCGACAGGTTCGCGATGTCGGCGCGGTCGGAGAAGTCGCCGTCGTCATTGGGGTCGAGCACGCGGTCCAGGCCCTTGGGGACGAACGCGGTGGTGCCCTTACAACCGAAGATGCGCAGGCCAATCAGCTGGGCGTCCGGTGCGGAGCCGGGGCCGATCTTCATGTCCTTGAGCTGCTCTTCGGTGAGCTTGGAGTAGTCGCCGTGGAAGGTGCTGCCGTCCGCGTTCACGCCGTAACCTGCCGCGGTGCCGGCCACGTGGCTACCGTGGCCGCCGCAGTCGAGCGGGTTAGCGTCCGGGTGGGGGGTGGAGGTTTCCTTCTTAGCGGAGTTGTAGTCGTCACCGACCAGGTCGTAGCCGCCGAGGAACTTCTTCGGATCGTAGCTGCCCTCGGGAATCGTGTCGGATGCCTTCGCCTTCTCGAAGGCTTCCTGCGTGCCGGGGCCACCCAAATCGGCGTGAGTGTAGTCGATACCGGTATCGAGCACGACAATCTTCACGCCCTTGCCGGTGTAGCCGGTGGAGGCGGGGTTCGCCGGGCTCTTCGCCCACACGGAGAGCGTGTCCGTATCAATGAGGGTGCCGCTGTTCTGCGGTGCCATGTCCTCAATGATGCTGATGCGTTCCACATCGTCACGGTTCGCGAGCGCACGAATCTGCTCGACGTTACCGTAGAGCGCCACGCCGCGCATCGTGTTGTGGGTGGTGTACAGGACCTGCGCGCCGGATTCCTTCGCCGCGGAGGCGCCCTGCTGCTGCACGCTGGCGCGGATTGCCTGCACCTGTGCTTGCGCGTTGACGGGTGCCTGCGCGCGGGAGCGGACCGCGTCCGGCTGGGTCTGGGCGTACGCGCCCTGACCTTTGAATCGGACGAACACGGCGCGTTCGCCGGTGGCGCCGTCCAGGCTGGGGAGAGAACTTCGTTGTTGTTCTCGCCGGTGCCGGTGTTCTGGTGGGGGGCGTCCCGGTCTGCGCTGCGTACTACGCCCGGTGCCGCGTAGGCGGCGGTACCGAACGGTAGAGCGGTCAGCCCGAGGGTGAGCCCCAGAGTGAGTGCGCCGCAGCTGCGTGCCAGCTGCTTGAGGCGGCCCGGCTGTGTGTGCCGGGCGGCTCGCGCGGGGGTAGCTTCAGGGAATGTTGCCACTGAATGCTCCTTTTTAGTGATGGTGCGTTTCTTAGCGGTTTCTGCACCGAGGTTCTGCGCGGAGAGTTATACGCCGAGAGTTCTACTCGGAGAGCTGTACGGCAAGGGTTCTGCACCGAGAGTGCTACGGTGCGTCTGCACTGTGTTTCCAGTGCGCCTCCAGTGCGTCTGTGCGGCGTAAACGTCAAGGTTCATGCCGATGGTGAAGAAACCTTCACTTATTGTCTCAACGATTCTTTATATAACCTAGTCAAACTCGTATTACGGAACATTACGCGTAAATAACAAAGCACCCAACCACAGAAAAAGGGAGCCGCACCGCCGCAGATAAACTGCAACGGTACGGCTCCCTCGGTAGAACCTATAGGTTCTTAGATTCCGGAACCCTAGATTTCAGGGCTTTCCTTCAGCACACCCGTGCTGTAGCGGTACACGAACGCCGCCATAGCGTCGCGGTGCACCGGCTCCACGGGGCGGAACGAACCATCGGGCCAGCCGGTGGTCACGCCCTGCTCAGCCAGCCACGAAATCTCGCGGTAGAACTGCTTGTCGGTCGGAACGTCCGTGAAACGAGCCTGCGCGGGGGCAGTGTACTCGGGCGAACCAGCGTAACGGTAGAAGAACGCAGCCATCGCGTCACGGTTCACCGAACCCTCCGGACGGTACGTACCATCGGGCCAGCCGGTCGTGATGCCCTGAGCCTTCATCCACTCAATCTCCTTGTAGTAGGGGTGGTTGAGCGGAACATCAGAGAAGCTCGGGGTGGACGGCGCGGTGTACTGCGGCGAGCCGCTCATACGGTAGAAGTACGCAGCCATGGTTGCGCGGTCCATGTTGTTCAGCGGACGGAAGGTGCCGTCCTGGTAGCCGCGGTCAATCTGACGGGCAGCAATCCACGTGATTTCACGGTAGAACTGGTTATCCGCCGGAACGTCGGTGAAGCGTGCATCGTGGATGGTACGAGCCACCTTCACGACCTGCGCACGGTCGCCAGCGGCAACACCGTTAGCGGTTTTACGGCCGCTCAGGTCACCGGTCGCGTTGTGCATGTGCAGGAACAGAGCCTGACGCTCCTTGTTGTTGTTCTTGCGGTGAACGGTCAGCTGACCGCCGTCACGGTCCACGAACAGGCCGGGCACGCCCGACTCCTCACCGGTGAACCAAACACCGGGGTTGAAGGGGGAATACTCGATAGCCGAGGTGGTGTCCACGTAGGGGTTGCCATCGTTGTGCCAGGTGTCGGTCTGCACCGTGTACTTGATGCTCTGAGCCTTCTCAGCGGTCAGGCCCAGGTCCTTCAGCGGTACACCCAGAATCATAGTGTTGGTGTCCATGATGTTGGTGTCGGTGTCGCCCCAGGCGCTGTTCAGCGGGTAGCGAGCCACCACGGTGGATGCGTTACCGGAGATGGACCAGACCTTCACCAGCGGGTAGTCCAGACCCTTCTCGCGGGTCACCTCCAGAACGTAATCTGCGGTGGAGTCGTTGTTCGTATCAATCTGCACCTGCACCTGACGTCCCCAGTGCATAGTGTCCCAAGTACCCCAGGTCGAAATACCGAAGAACAGAGAACCATCGTTCGGGTTCTTACCGGCAGCCTTCAACGCCGGAGCGTCCGAGGCGGCACCCACATACTGCAGGTCAACAGACTGGTTCGACGGCAGCTTCAGCTGACCGGACGGAATGCGGTCACTGACCGCACCCAGCTCAAACGCACCCAGCAGCGAACGGTAACCGCCCTGGTTCAGGGTCGTACCGCGCAGAGTCACCGTGGACTCCTTATCTGCAGTGCCTTTGTAGTCAATACGGGACGCATCAACACGCATCGCCGAAACAGGCTTCGGCGCCACATGAATCGACTGGCGGATCGCTTCGCGGCCATTCTCAGAGAAAATCAGGCGACCAGAAGCGCTCGCAATGTACTGGCGCTTACCAGCAGCCAGAGTCTTACCGGTCGTCCAGTCCTGAGCGACCTGGTCGGCGCTCATCGCCGGGTCCATGGTCTTCTCCAGCTTGGACGGGTCAATACGCACGGTCACGGTCACGTTCTTACGCTCACCGGCGCCCACGCTCACCTGCTGCGGGTAGGAGTACTCCACACCCGGGATGGTCGTGCTTGCCTCGTAGCTCAGAGTGTAGGTGTGAGCCTGCGAATCGGTGTTGTCCAGCACGATTTCACGCTGAACAGTTTGAATACCCGAATCGGGGGTGTACTCCAGCACACCAAACGCGGTCGAAACACGCTCGGGGGTCTTCGCATCGTACGCAATGACCTTCGCGTCCACGGCTGCGCGAGCATTCACCATGCCCGTACCCACACGATCCACCGCGTACTGCGCACCCTGCTCATTCTTGATCGGGGTGGACGCGCCGTTCATCAGCGCAGCCTTAATCATCTGCGGGTTGTAATCCTGATGCGCCTGCATCACCAGAGCGGCAATACCGGTCACATGCGGGGTCGCCATGGAGGTACCGGTGAAGGAAACACCCTTATTACCCGTGCCCACAGCGGCAGAGACAATCTCAGTACCCGGTGCCGCAAGGTCAGGCTTAATGAAGCCATCAGAACCGTGCTGACCGCGAGCGCTCGAGGAATTCAAATCAAAAGCGTGCGAGTGAGGACCGCGGCCCGAAGCCTTGTAGTCCAGGTTCATCTCGACGGTCACCGGACCGGCAGCCAGAGCCTTCTCCAGGTCCTTCGTCGAAGAAGCAGTCAGACGCAGACCCGGAATGGTCGTATTACCACCAATGCCGATCGTGTAGCGCTCAGCCTTACCGGCCATCACCACGCCAACACCGCCGGCAGCCTGAACGTTATCGAAACGCACCTTCGAACCGCACGGGAACGACAAGTCGTCCTGATCCCACTCGAAGTAAACCCACTTACCCTTCAAAGCCTTCGCCTCTTCAGCGGTGAAAGCCTCGCAAGCGTAACGGTTACGCTTCGGCGCGGCAACAACCTCGCCGCGCAACTGATCAGCGGACGCCTTCGAATAATCGAAGTTCACCGAATAATCACCCTGCAACCACTCCAAACCAGTCTTCGTGGTCACGCGGGCACGGTCAATCGGCTGAGTGGAGCCGTAGGCGTTCGCCACCGACAGCGCCGCAGCAGCATTCGCCGGGCTACCCGAATCGGAGTAGGTGTCACCCACACCGTTGTAGTTATTGGCGTTACCGGCAGCAGCCACAGTGAACACACCCTGGCGCGCCATCGTATCAATCATGTACGACTCAGGGTCGTCAGCCGGGGCGAACTCGCCACCGAGCGACAGGTTCACAATGTCGGCGCGGTCAGAGAAATCACCGTCACCATTCGGGTCCATCACGGTATCGAGCGCCTTCATCACAACACTCGAATTGCCGTAGCAACCGAACACACGAATCGCCAAAATCTGAGCCTCAGGAGCAGTACCGGGGCCAATGGACATGCCCTTCAGCTGCTCCTCCGTCAGGTTCTTGTAATCGCCACGGTAAGTCGTACCGTTCGCCGTCACACCATAACCGGCGGCAGTACCCGCCACGTGCGTGCCGTGACCGCCAGAACCGAAACCATCCGGGCGGCAATCCAGCGGGTTATTATCCGGCTGCGGAGTCGACTTCTCAGCCA
This sequence comes from Rothia sp. HMSC066G07, assembly GCF_001814485.1. Lineage (NCBI taxonomy): Bacteria > Bacillati > Actinomycetota > Actinomycetes > Micrococcales > Micrococcaceae > Rothia > Rothia sp. HMSC066G07. Next base: position 36,035 of record NZ_KV816926.1, read on the forward strand.
CCGACGCATTGTAGTCATCACCGACCAAGTCAATGCCGCCAATGAACTTATTACGATCAATCAGACCCGAATCAGCGGACGGAAGCTCCGTCATCGCCTTAGCCTTCAGATACGAATCCACCGTACCGGGGCCACCAAAATCAGCGTGCGTATAGTCAACACCGGAGTCAACAACCGCAATCTTCACGCCCTTACCCGTGTACCCCGTATTCTCACGAGTCCACGTGGCAAGAGTCTTCGTATCAATCTCGCTACCGGAGTTCATACGCTCCTTCGCGATAATCGGCGAAATACGCTCCACATCCGGGCGCTCCGCCAACGCACGAATCTGCGCAGCATCACCAGTAATCGCCGCACCACGCATCGCATTATGCGTGGTGTACATCAGCTTAGAACCAGAAGCAGCCGCCACAGACTGAGCCTGCGACTGCACCTGAGCTGCAATAGCCTGCACCTGCGCCTGACGGTTCGCCGGCGCCTCCTTACGTGCCAGAACAGCCGCGGACTGGGTCTGCTCATACGCACCCTTGCCCTTGAACTGCACATACACGGTAATTTGGCCTTCAGCCTTCTGCAGGCCCGGGCTGATACGCGAGGCAGCGTCACCGGATGCGCTCGCAGTGCTTCCTTCGACCTGCTGGGGGCTCTGAGCGTGAGCTGCAGAGAAAGTGGCGGGAACGCCGAGAGTAAGGGCAAGAGCTGCACTCAAACCGGTCGCACCGACAGCCTTCATTCTGCGGCGTGGCGCATGAGGCGTTGTCATGGAATCCTCCTTCGGATTTTCTATTTTTCGATAGTGCTGTGTGCTCTGTGGTTGTGTATCGGTGATACGCGGAGGCGGCCCCACCGGCAGACGACGAGTGAGTGCATCCGCCGGTGAAACCGCCACCAAAACTTGAGAGGTTCCGGGATTTCAGGCCCCGGATTCTGTCGGTTCCAGGTGCCCCTCCCACCCCATGCAGGGGGGAGGGGACCCGAACTGTTCGCTACCGGTTCACTACCGTCTAGCGGCCGGTCTGGTTAGCAACCTTCTCGGTGTAGCGGTAGATGAACGCCGCCATCGCGTCGCGGGCAATGGGGGTCACCGGGCGGTAGGTGCCGTCCGGCCAGCCGGTGCTGATGCCCTTCGAAGCCAGCCACGTGATTTCACGGTAGAACTGGTTATCGGTGGAAACATCGCTGAAGTGGCTGGTCGCGGGCAGGTCCACGTGCGGGGAACCCGCTGCACGGTAGAAGAACGCAGCCATGGCGTCACGGTTCACCGGTGCGGAGGGGCGGAACGTGCCGTCCGAGTAGCCGGTGGTGATGCCCTGAGCCTTCATCCACTCAATCTCCTTGTAGAAGGGGTGCGTGGTGGGCACGTCCTTGAAGCTCGGGGTGGAGGGGGCAGTGAACTGCGGGGAACCCTGCATGCGGTAGAAGAACGCCGCCATTGCGCCACGTTCCACGGACTCCAGCGGGCGGTAGGTGCCGTCCGGGTAGCCGGTGGTGATGCGACGCTGAGCCAACCAAGAAATCTCAGTGTAGAACTGGTCGGTGTTCTTCACATCGCTAAAGCGGGACGGAGTGATGTACTCGGTCTGCTGCTCCTTGATGTTCAGCACCTCGGCGCGGTTGCCCTTGGCGCCGTTGGTGCCGGAGAGGTCGCCGGTGCCGTTGTGCAGGTGCAGCAGCAGCGCCTTGGCGGGGGTACCGGATTCGCCGAGCGCGGGGATCGCGTCAGCGGAGCGGTGCACCGTCAAGGTGGTGGTGGAGGCATCCGGGTGAAGGCCAGCCACGGCGGAGGAGTCGCCGCTGAACCACAGCTTGGGGCTGAAGGGGCGGTACTTGATCCAGCCGGTTTCGCTGACGTTACCCCACTCGTACTGGGTGGTTGCGCTGACTCGGTACTGGATGTCCGGGTTGTTTGCGCTGGTCAGGCCCAGGTCCTTGAGGGGTGCACCCATGATGAGGGTGTTGGTGTCCATCATGTTGGTGTCCACATCACCCCAGGCGCCGTTGAGCGGGTAGTAGCCGAGCTCGACGAGGTTGCCGTTCTTGTAGCCGTAGAGGCGAACCAGCGGGTAGTCCAGACCCTTAGCGCGGTCGGTGACCAGCTTGTAGTCGGCTCGGTTGTTGCCGTCAGTGTCGATTTCTACGGTGAAGGTGTTCTCGTAGGAGACAACATCCCAGTTCGCCCAGGTGGAGATACCGAAGCGCAGGGTGCCGTCATCAGCGTTGCCACCGGCTGCCTTCAGCGCGGGCGCATCCGAGGAAGCACCGACGTACTGCAGGTTCGCCTTAACGTTGCTGTTCAGCGACAGGGAGGTGGGAGCCACACGGTCCACGCTCGCACCGTACTCGAACGCGCCGAGCAGGGAGCGGTAGCCGCCCTGGTTGACCTCGGTGCCGCGCAGCGAGATCTGGGACTTGGTCCAGCCGGTGTCTGCCTTCTGAGCCTCGTCGCTGGAGGGCTTCTGGGTGAAGGTGACGGTGTCTTCGGCAGCGTGCATGGTGCTCACGGGCTTGGGTGCCACGTGAACGGGCAGGCGCAGTGCCTTGGTGCCGTCTTCGGTGAGGACGAGTCGGCCGGATGCGCTGGCAATGTACTGACGGTACTGTGCGGGAACGGTTTCGTTGCCGGTGTAGTAGTCAGTTGCGTTCTGGGTGGTGTCCATTGCCGCGTCACGGGTCTTCTCCAGCTTGGACGGGTCGATGCGCACGGCGACTTCGAACTTCTTAGTTTCACCGGGTGCAAGGGTGACCGCGGAGGGGAAGGAGTATTCCACGCCGGGAATATTAGTGCTTTCAGCGTAGGACAGGGCGTAGGTGTGCGCCACAGAATCAGTGTTCTCGACCGTCACCTCGCGGGTGAGGGTCTGAACGCCAGCATCCGGTGCGTACTCGAGCACACCGAAGCTCAGGGACACGGTACCGCTCTTGTCAGTGTTGTAGACGAGGGACTTCGACTGCACGGCAGCGAGGGTGTCGACTCGTCCGGCGCCCACACGGTCCACCGCGTACGCGGCACCGGATTCGGTGCGCACATCGTGGGTTGCGGTGTTCATGAGGGCGGACTTGACCTGTGCGGGGGTGTAGGTCGGGTGGCTCTGCATGACCAGGGCGGCGGAGCCGGTCACGTAGGGTGCCGCCATGGAGGTGCCGCTGAAGGTCACAGAGTTGTTACCGGTCGCTACCGCCGCGGAGGTGATGTACGAGCCGGGTGCCGCAATGTCGGGCTTGGTGTAGCCGTAGCTGCCGTGGAAGCCGCGGGCACTCATGGGGTTCAGCTGATCCAGCTTATCGGTGTCCACGCGCAGGGAGGACTTCAGCTCGTTGCCGAGGCGCACGGTCAGGGGCTTACCTGCCGCTTCTGCTGCGGTGATCTGTGCACGCAGGTCCTTAGCGGCGGATGCTGCCAGGCGGAAGCCGGGCAGGGTATCGTTACCGGCAATACCCAGGCCGGGTTCTTCGTCATTGCCTACAAGCAGCACGCCCTTGGCGCCTGCCGCCTCCAGGTTGTCGAAGCGCACCTTGGAGCCGCAGGCGAGTTCACCGTCATCTTTAGCCCAGTCGATGAGCACCCACTTGCCCTTTACAGCTGCCGCTTCGTCGGCGCTGAGGGCGTTGCAGGCGTAGCGGTTGTTCTCGGAGATTGCGGTGAGTTCACCGGTAAATTCCTTGGTGCCCGCCTGTGCCCAGGGGTAGGAGACGCTGTAGTCGCCGCGTACCTTGCGGGTGGTGCCGGTGGCGGGGTCGGTCAGCTCTGCTGCATCCACGACGCGGGTGGAGCCGTAGGCGTTAGCTACGGTGATTGCGCTGGCTGCGGTGGCGGGGTGACCGGAGTTGGAGTAGGTGTCGCCGCGCAGGCTGTAGTCGTTGGCGTTACCCGCGGAGATTACGGAGAGCACGCCGGCGCGGGTGAGCGCGTCAACGGCGTAGGCTTCGGGGTCATCCTGCGGGGAGAATTCGCCGCCGAGGGACATGTTGACCACGTTCACGCGGTCGGAGAAGTCGCCGTCACCGTTGGGGTCGAGGGCACGGTCGAGCGCCTCGATAACGACGTTGGTGCTGCCACTGCAACCGAAGACGCGGAAGGCGTAGATTTCAGCGTCGGGTGCAACACCGGGGCCAATCTTCATGGTCTTGAGCTGCTCTGCGGTGAGCTTGCTGTAGTCGCCGGTGAAGGTGGTGCCGTCGGCGTTCACGCCGTAGCCTGCCGCGGTGCCCGCCACGTGGGTGCCGTGGCCGCCGGTGGTGCAGTCGAGCGGGTTGCCGTCGGGGGTTGCGGTGTTGCTGCCGTCGTAGGCGTCACCAACGAGGTCGTAGCCGCCAGCAACCTTGGTGCGGTTGATGAGCCCGGAGTCTGCGGAGGGCAGCTCGGTGAGCTTGGATGCCTTCTCGTAGTCTTCGAGCTTGCCGCTACCGCCGAAGTCGGTGTGGGTGTAGTCGATGCCGGAGTCGATGACGGCGATCTTCACGCCCTTGCCGGTGTATCCGCCCGCGCCAGCGGGGTTGGTGGTGCCGGTCCAGGTGGCGAGGGAGCCTGCGTCAACGGCGGCGCCCGCGTTCTGGCGGTACTTGGGCAGGATGGGCGAGATCTTCTCTACGTCGGAGCGGTTGGCGAGTGCCTTGATGGACTCGGCGTCACCGCGCACTGCCACGCCGCGTACTGCGTTGTGGGTGGTGTAGAGGACCTGCGCGCCGGACTGGCTGCTGACCTGCTGTGCCTGGCTCTGCACCTGGGAGGCGATTGCCTGCACCTGCGAGCTGGTGTTGACGGGTGCCTGCACGCCGGCGCGTACGCCTGCGGGCTGGGTCTGTTCAAAGGCGCCCTTACCTTTGAAGCGGACGAAGGCGGTGACGGTGCCGCTGGCGTTCTTCATGCTTTCGCTGAGTACCTGCTTGACGGCATCGGGGTCTTCCGCGGCGTGGGCGGTGGTGCCCAGTGCTGCGAGGGGGCTCAGCGCCATGCTGAGGGTGAGTAGCCCGCTGCTGATTCGGCGTCGGTGCGACCGGCCGCGGGGGTTTGGGGAGGCGGTGTGTGTCACGGTGCTCCTTTGCTTGGCTCCCGGGGTGTTTCTGGGAGGCTTGTGGTGTTGTTCTGGTGGGTTCCAGCTGAACTTGAACACACTAGATGTGAACTAGGATACACCCCAAAGTGGCTTGTGAAGCGTTTATTACTCCTAAATGCATCAAAATGTGGACATGTTCGACTCTTTTCTTTTTCACGTTTTTCATTTGCATTTGGGTTCAGGTTCTTTTCAGGTTCGGTTGTTACTGTAAAACCATCTATTGAACATCTATCAAAAATGCTGGGATATGGAGGGCCGAACCATGGTCAAGCGACGCGTTTCCACTGAGGATTCTGTTCTGCTGATATCCCCCCCAGGTTATGTACGGCCGCCCCGGTCCACGGTTGGAACGCATCCATAGGGGAGAGGTGCAGGGCATCCTCACCGAGCACAGCTCATCCGCCTGGCAGATTGGCGAGGTGGTAGGCTACGCCCCCATGGAGAAGCCCCGCGAAACCTTCAACCCGAAGAGCTTCTTCACTGATTGGAGCGGCTTCACCTGGTACGTGCTGGGTCCACTGCTGCGGATGGTGTTCTGGGTAGCTCTCTTGATCGCGCCGGTGAGCCCAATGTTCCTCTCCCAAGGTCCTTGGGGAATAAGTGAGGAAATAGGGACGGTGATCTTGATGGTCATCTTTATCCCCCCGCTACTACTCATTGTGGGTTTCGTCGGCATCCTCGCAGGACTCTGGTGGCTGTTCCTCTGCGTAGGAAAGTTTCTGAATGCTGTTGGGGATGCCATCGAATCGACGCGCCTGCTCGTTAGACAGCACAAGATTCAGCAGGATTTTCAATTCCGGCAGGTGTACGAGTGCACCCCGCTTGACGGTGGTTCAGCCACGGCGTTGCTACACCGCATCTTTGAATCGCGCGATGAGGAGGAATCATGACCGCCGATAGTAGCTGGGGGATAGCCCCCGCGCACTGAACACACAGTGTAGATAACACAACAGACACATAACAGCAGACAAGCATTGGAGGAGGTTGCCGTGGCGGAGCATAGCGAAGCACCGAAAAACCCGCAGAACCCGACCGAGAAGAGCGATGGTAAGTATCAGCCCCTGTGGGATACGGATCAGCCCGCCCCCGATTACTCGGCTTTGCTTCTTCACGGAACGCCGGTTCCCGCACCGACCGGGGATATTCCCGAGCCGGTGAAGGAGGTCCTGGAAATACAGAAGGCTCGTTCTGCATCCGCGCCTGCTGTCCCATCGGTTCCTGCAGCACCTGATTCTGCGGTGCCCAACCCTGCAGCGCCCAATTCTGCGGCGTCTACTCTGGCGGTTTCGGCTCCTGCGCCTTCTGTGCAGGCTGCGTACTTTTTCCCTTCGGCGATGGGTCACCCGGTGCTGAACCGGCCGCTGTATGGCCGCCCGGGCCCCACAATGCGCCGAATGTCCCCGATGGGCACGGATGCTGCTGCATCTGCATACCAGCAGGTGCCAAGTGTGTTTCCCACCTGGCAGGAGGGGAAAGTAGTGGGTACACCACGACCTATTGGGTACATCTCAGCGACCCCACTTGCGGGTAAGGTGCGTGTATCAGACCTGTGGTGGAAGGCGTGGCCTGAGTTCATAGTGCTCTTCTTCGTGGGTGTGGTGTTTAATCCCCTGACTTATCTTCTGTTGGCTACTGTTACAGAGGATCCTAGCTTCGGTGGGTTTATTTTCTATCTCTTTCTGATGCTTTCTCTGGCGACATTTGGTCTTCCCCTGTTCTTGTGGGCTGGTGCGCTGATTTTTGTGCTACTCCGAGTGAGCCGAAAGTATCGGGCGCTGAAGTGGAAGGCCATGCCACTCGGGTCGTTCTGGTTCTATCTGGTGTACGACCGTCTGCCCAAGAACGCTGAGGAGATGCAGGGGATCCTGGGCACGGCCTCTTCGATGTCTTCGGTGGCGCCAGCCCCTCAGCCGCCGAGTGCCCCGAGCCCTACCTCAAGCCCTACGCCAAACTCGGCGGAAGGATTATAGTCGACTTCTTGTGAGTCCTTGGACTCCGGTAGTGCTGACCCCCGGCAATGTTAACACTTTTCAGTGTTAGCGCTTGTCCGGGGGTTTTCTCAGCTTTCGTTCGGCAGGTTTCAAGGGACTGCCCAGCGCACGCTGGTACGGTGGTGCCACTAGGAGTATGTCTGGTAAGCGAAGGAGACGACCATGGCAGACCGCCCCGCTGTAAAGAATGAAGCCGCAAAGAGGAAAACTGCAAAGAAGGAAGAGGCGTACCAGCCCCTCTGGGACACCGACCAGTCCATCCCGGAATACATGACGCTACTCATGGATCAGCAGGCCTCAGAACAAGAAGACGCTGAGCTGCACGAAGCCTCCGACAGCGAAGACTCCGACGGTAGCAACGAACCGGAAGACACCTCAGAAGGTACTCACGAAAACGAAGTAGAAAACCACCCGGTAGCGCTCGCCTCCACTCAGTCCACCGGGCCCGCCCAGCCTATGCTTTCTGCCCGTGAGCGGGCACAGGCAATGCAGACTCAGGCAATGCAGACTCAGACGACGCACGCCTACGGCGAGTACGTTCGGCTGGAACACCTCGGTCTGCAACCGGGCGCTATTCTGCCGGTCATCCCCGACCCGCTCTTCGGCACCCCCGACTCAAAACTCATCGAAATGCGCCTGCTGGACCGCTCGCTTGAATCCTCCGCACCCATGCAGGCGTGCGCTACCCACCTGAACCCGGTCAAATATGAGGAGAACCCTGTATCGCGGGCAGCCAAGCAGCAGCCGGTGGGCTACGTACCCATCAATAATCCGTTGGCTGGCACCAACATTGAAGAGATCGAGAGTCAGCGCACCTTCTGGAAGACCGTGCTTATTGTCCTACTGATACTGAACCCGTTTGTGCTGGTTCCTTTGGTGAGCATGTTCGATAGTAGTGCCGGCATGTCGATGCTGTTCTTCTTCATCATTATCGGTCTGGGCTCATTTTTAGTGGTGCCGATCCTATGGATTGTGGGTATTGTTCAGGCGGTGAAGCATAAGAATCAGCTGAGGGAACTCCTCCAGAAAATAGAGACGGCACATGCCGAGTTCTGGTACTACCTCGTGTACAACCGCCTGCCGGACGGCTACACGGGCGTCAATGGCTTCACGAAGGAAGAAGAGGATTCTTTCTCGGTGTACGAGTTTCTGAAAAAGCAAGAACACGCAAAGCTACACGAGGCCGCCGCACAGCGCGAGGCTGCCGCACTACATAAGCCCGCCGCGCATCCTGCGCTCGCTGATGAAGAGAAACAGGACTAACCTCGGCCAGCCCACACCGTATAACGACCTGCCCCTCCACGTACGTAACACCGCGTGGAGGGGCAGGGGCGTCTTTTTGTGTCATATTCGGGTTTCTTCGTCTGTTGTCCGGCGAGGGTTAATATTCCATTTACTTTGCCTTGATAGGGTGAAACCATCACGAGCGTTGCGACCAAGTAGAGCGAGGCGGGCACCCTCCGAGAACGGCGAGTTAGCCTGCCGCCGCACCTCAACGATTAGCTGTATCCACTCATCGATAGATTAGGAAAAGAACGATGTCCCAGAACCCGAACCCTGAACAGTACAACCAGTACTCCCAGCAGGCACCCTCCTACTCGCAGGCGCCGGGTCAGCAGCCCAACGGTTACGTAGTCTCCTCCAAGGACGACCAGAACATGGCGATGCTCGCGCACCTGGCTTCTGCAATTCTGTCTCTGCTGTCCTTCGCATCCGCAAGTATTCTCGCGCCGCTGGTCATGTGGTTCATCTACAAGGACAAGCCCGGTTACTCCTTCACTAAGGAAGCATCCCGCCGCGCGTTCAACTTCAACTTCTCCCTGTGGGTCATCAGCATGGCTTCCTGGCTGCTGATTATTCTGACCTTCGGCATCCTGGGCATCATCCTGTGGGTCGTCCCGATGGTTGTGGCTATCCTGATGGTTATCTTCCACAGCCTGGCTGCTCTGGCCGCAAACCGCGGTGAGCAGTACACCTACCCGATGACCTTCATCGAGATCATCAAGTAGTCTTCATAAGCTCATACCGGTAGCGCCCCCGTCCAAATATCGGATGGGGGCGTTGCCGTGCCCGGTGAGGCTCACCGGCACCGTATCCGGCACGCCTACCGCCCCGTCACACGGGACTTAAAGGGGCGGGCACGGTATCATTAGAAGAGGTATGCCTACCCGGATCATGAGGCGGTAGGTCGCCGCCGCGCCGTGAAATCCGGTGCGTATCTTCAAGGCTTTCAAGGAGCACAAAAATGTCAGCTGTCGTGATTGTGGGCGCCCAGTGGGGCGATGAGGGTAAGGGTAAGGCAACCGACCTGCTCGGCCCCCGCGTAGACTACGTGGTCAAGCCCAACGGCGGTAACAACGCCGGTCACACCGTGGTGGTGAACGGCCAGAAGTTTGAGCTGAAGCTGCTGCCCGCGGGTATTCTGAGCGATAACGCCGTCCCCGTGATTGGTAACGGCGTGGTTGTTAACCCCGAGGCTCTTTTCGCTGAGATTGACGGCCTTGAGGCCCGCGGCGCTGACACCTCCCGCCTGAAGATTTCCGCTAACGCACACCTGGTCGCACCCTACCACCAGACCATGGACAAGGTGACCGAGCGTTTCCTCGGCAAGCGCGCTATCGGCACTACCGGCCGCGGTATCGGCCCCGCCTACATGGATAAGGTTGGCCGCCTCGGCGTGCGTGTTCAGGACATCCTGGACGAGTCGATCCTGCGTCAGAAGGTTGAAGGCGCACTGCGCCAGAAGAACGAACTGCTGGTGAAGGTCTACAACCGCCGCCACGTTGAGGTTGACGAAATCGTCGAGTACTTCATGTCTTACGCTGAGCGTCTGAAGCCGATGATTGTGGACACCACCCAGCTGCTGAACAAGGCACTGGACGAGGGTAAGACCCTGCTGATGGAGGGCGGCCAGGCAACCTTCCTGGACGTTGACCACGGCACCTACCCGTTCGTGACCTCCTCCAACCCGACCTCCGGCGGCGCGTGCGTCGGTTCGGGGGTGGGCCCGACCCGCATCTCCCGTGTGATTGGTATTCAGAAGGCGTACACCACTCGCGTGGGTGCTGGCCCCTTCCCGACTGAGCTGTTCGATGAGATGGGCGAGTTCCTGCGCACCACCGGCGGCGAGTTCGGCGTGAACACTGGCCGCCCGCGTCGTTGCGGCTGGTACGACGCCGTGCTGGCGCGTCAGGCTGTGCGCATCAACGGTTTCACCGACCTGTTCATCACCAAGCTGGACGTGCTGACTGGCCTGGATAAGATCCCGGTCTGCGTGGCTTACGACGTTGACGGTGTGCGCCACGACGAGATGCCGATGACTCAGACCGAGTTCCACCACGCTAAGCCGATTTTCGAGTACTACGATGGCTGGACCGAGAACATTTCGGATGCGAAGAGCCTGGATGAGCTGCCCGAAAACGCCCGCAAGTACGTGCTGAAGCTGGAAGAGATTTCTGGCTGCCGTATTTCTGCAATTGGTGTGGGCCCGGACCGCGACCAGACCATCGTGGTCCGCGACCTCATCAACGAAGACTAAGCTAATAAGCTCAATACGTGAAAGCCCCCGGAGGGTGCCTTACAGGTGCCTTCCGGGGGCTTTTCCATGCCAGGTGCACACGCGGTGCACATGACCAGGCGGGGCGTGTGCCGTATGCTGGAAAGAGCGCCCACACACGTGGCGCCAAAGCGTTCAGAGGAGAAAAACGATGTCCTATATCACCGGAGCTATCTACCCGAGCTCGGACCGCCCTCAGCTGGGTGCCACCGAGGAAGAAACCCTCCGCGCCTACGCGGACGAGAACACCGCCGTAGCCCTCGGATACGCCAACCCCGACATCCACGAACTACACGCCCTGCAAAAAACCTTCAACCTGCACGAACTCGCCATCGAAGACGCCGGACGAGGCCACCAGCGCGCCAAACTAGAACGATACGGCGACTCCCTCTTCACCGTCATCCGCCCCGCCATCTACCTCGACAAAGAAGAAGAAGTGCGCCTCAGCGAACTGCACCTCTTCACCGGCCCCCGCTACACCCTCGCACTCGTTCGCGACGAACAGCGCATCAACGACAAGTTCAACCTGCTCTACGCCACCCCCGATGCATCCCCCGCCCGACTGCTGCACCGCATCCTCGACAGCACCGTCGACAGGTACGCCCCCGTGCTCGAGGGACTCGAGAACGACAACGACGAGATTGAAGACATCCTGTTCTCCGCGCACGACCGCCAAGACGCCAACTCCCTGGCGCAGCGCATATACGAGCTACTCAACCAGGTGATTGACTTTCAGCGAGCCTGCCGACCCCTCGAACCGATGATGGGTCGCATCATTGAAGGCCTACGCACCGGCGCGCTCGACCCGTCCCCCTACCCGGGCGCGAGCCAGGGCGAGGTTGAAGACGAGGCCGTGGAACTTGCCCGCCAGTTCCGTAATGTGCTCGACCACGTGGTGCACACGAAGGAACGCCTTGAGGATCTTCGTAGCTCCCTCGAAAACGCCCTGCGCGTGCACGACACCCTGCTCGGTCAGCAACAGAACGACGACACCAAGAAAATTTCCGCCTATGCGGCGCTACTCATGGTGCCCACCATTGTTGGCTCGGTGTACGGCATGAACTTTGAGGTCATGCCCGAGCTCAAGTGGGAGTTCGGCTACCCGGCGGCCCTGCTGCTGATGCTGGTCTCCTGTCTGCTCCTCTACTGGTTCTTCAAGAAGAATAAGTGGCTCTAACAGTCCACAAAACGCCACTGGCTAGGCCTTTAAACGCGTATGCCGCGTAGGGCATACACACATGCCTTACGCGGCGCGGTCGTACTGTGCGCGCATTGCGCGGCGGCAATCGCGACGCTCACGCTTGAACTTCTTACACACAGCCTCCGAATCGGCAAACATGTAGAAGTCCTCCGGCTCAGCCGACAGACCCAAAGTCGACAAGTGAACCAGCGACAGCATCGCGTAGAACATCTCGCGGCGCAGCTCAAAATTGCAGGCACCTGGAGCGGACTCCACCGCAAACACGCCGCCGGTGCACTCCAGCGCGCGCATCGCCCAGTGCTGAGTCCACAGGTCACCATTGACCGGGCTCACGCCCAGGCGAGTTAGCGCCAGGCCGGTACCCTGCACACGCTCAAAGCGCAGGCACATCTCCAGGTCCTTTTCCAGGGGGAACACGAACAGCAGAGCGTTCTGTGCCGCTGCACGCAGCTCAGCCAGGTTCACCTCGTAACCGGAAGCACCCTGAGTCAGGTGACGCATCACGCGGCCCATGGTCGAAGAGGCCGGCGCGGTGCGGAAGCACGAACCGTCAGCCACCAGCTGCTCCAGAACGCCGCGGAGCTCCTCCACGTTGAAACGCTCCATACGGACGATGGTGCCCGCCTGCATCAGCAGGTTAAACTCTGCATCACGGCACAGCTGCTCATCGGCGGTGCAGGAAATCTCTGCGTTTGCGTACTGGCTCTCGTGAGTGGTGTTTTCCATGACCGTTCCTTCCGTAGATGCTGAATCAACCTAGCGGCAACACCGCAGGAGACGGCGTGCCCGGTTGGAAGGATCGTCCCTTCCAACACCTACACTCTATGAGCGACCCCTGACACGATAAGCAGTTTTTAATCTACCCCGGGGTAAAACTGGGAAAATTCTGAAAAATTCTGAAACTACCCGTGAAACCCGGTGAAACCGCCCGTGAAACCTAGCGAAACCCAGCGAAACCCCGTGAAATAGAGAAAACCGGGTGCCCCCACAGTCGGGAACACCCGGTCACTCATACGGAGTAAGACGGCGCAACTAGCGCTGACGGTACAGCAACCACAGCATATACACGCCACCCAACGCGCCCGTCACCAGGCCCACCGGAATCTGGAACGGCGCCAACGCACGAGCCGACACAAAATCAGCCAGCACCAAAATTACCGAACCCAGCAACGCCGAATGCCACATCGCCATACCCGGAGTGTTCCACAGGCGGCGCGCAATCTGCGGGGCAACCAGCGCCAAAAAACCAATCGGGCCGGCAACAGAAATCGCCACAGCCACCAGGAGTACGGCGGCCGCCACCAGCATGTTCACGGTCCTCTTCACCGGCAGACCCAAACCCGCTGCCAAATCGTCGCCGAGCTCCAAGACGCGCAGGCGATGCGTCAGCATCAGCACCAGCGGAATAGCCACCAGCAGCAGCACCGCCTGCACCGACATCTGATTCCACGACAGCGCATTCAGCGAACCGTGCTGCCAGGTCTTCGCCGCCTCCGCCTTCTCCAAATCACCGCGCGTAATCAGGTAATCATTCACGGAACTGAGCATCGCACTCACCGCAATACCGATTAGCACCATCTTCTGACCCATTGTCGCGCCACCGCGCACACCCGCCAGAAGCATCACCACAGCCGCCGTCGCAAAACCGCCAATAATAGCGCCCATGCCCATACCCACGCCGGTAGAACTCAACGACCCAATCAGCACCACAGACAGGGCACCGGTCGCCGAACCCACCGTGAAGCCGATAATATCCGGCGAACCCAGCGCATTACGCGACACCGACTGAAAAATAGCGCCCGACAAACCCAAAGCCGCACCCACCACCACGGCGGCAAGCATACGCGGCAGACGCTGATTCAACACCAGCTGACGCTCAATCTCCGTGCCCTCACCCTGAAAAATCAGGCGAAACACCTGATCAGGGCTCATCTGATAACTACCAAACACCAGGGAGGCGACCGCCGCCACCACAAGCACCGCCACCACCAGCAGGGTACGCGGAATAGGGGTGCGGTAACGCCCCGGGATACGCACAGACCCGGCAACAGCAGACCCGGCTACAGAACGAGACACAACGCTCACAATAAAACCTCTCAGAAACCGGGGCCTACAAACCAGATACGCCAGTCGAACCAGACGAACCACGCGCAACAGGGCGCTGAGCACGATGCGGACCGTGCTCCGACACATGAGCCGGGCCCGCCTCGTCGTGCGCCTGCGCCTTCGAACCCATGCGGCCCTTCTTCGCACCGCGCGCACCGGCACTCAAACGCAGCACCAGAACCATCAGCACCGGGGCACCAATAAAGGCGGTCACAATACCCACCTCAAGCTCACTCGGCATCACCAGAACGCGACCCAGAATATCGGAGGCAAGTACCAACACCGGGCCGTACACCAGCGACAGCGGCAGCACGCGCGCAATGTCGGAACCCACCAGCAGACGCACCACATGCGGCACGACCAGGCCCACAAAACCAATCGGGCCCGCAATCGCAGTCGCCGCACCACACAGCGCCATGATCGCAATAATCGTCGCGCCACGCACCATTGTCACCGGTACACCCAGGCCAGCTGCCGCATCCTCGCCGAGTGCCAGGGCACGCAGAGGACCGATCAGCATGAACGACAGCACCAAACCCAACGCAACAAAGGGCAGCGCAGACAGCACCTGCTCAAAGGTGCGGTTCTCCAGCGAACCCACCACCCAGAAACGGTGCGAATCAAAAGCCTTCGAATTAAACATCGTGATAATGCCGGTAATCGTGCCCAGGCAGGCATTCACCGCCACACCCGTCAGCACCAGACGCGCCGTCGAATCCAGGTTCGGTTTAGAATCCACCAGGCCCATGACGAACACCAGCGCCGCCGCCAGACCCGAACCGGCCAGCGCCAGCCAGAGCTGAACGAACGGGGACGACACCCCAAAAACGCCCACACCGACCACCACGGAGGCGGCAGCACCCGAGTTCACACCCAGCAGACCCGGCTCAGCCAGCGGGTTACGGCTCAACGCCTGCATGAGCACACCCGACACCGCCAACGCGGCACCCACCAGCAACGCCGCGGCGGTACGCGGGGCACGCTTCGCCCAAATCAGCTTCGACTCGATGGTGTTCGCCTCCGGGTGGAGGAAACCGTCAATCGAGCGGTCCAGGGTGAACAGGCGCGAACCCACCGTAAACGACAGGGCGCAAAGCAGCACTAGCAGAACGCCGCCAATAATGAGCGCAACCGCCAGACGCGAGATAGACTTGCCACCCTGACCGCCAGAGGAGGCGCCAGATACGGCGTCCGAAGAAGCGGAGAGGGCACGAATTTTCGCCAGGGAGGCAGCGCTGACGGTGGGTCCGGAAGAGGGGGAGGTCTGTGGTGTCATAGGCTTTGGAGGTGGTGGGGGAGCGGTGTGCTCCCGTGCGGACGGAGGATGCTTAACGTATCAATAGATAAGTATTAAGTATCGCATATGCATATATGAGGTTATCCTAATAATATGGCAAATATGACGAACAAGATCACCCGCCGCTCCTTCGGCGCACTCGCACTCGGTTCCTTCAGTGCCCTCGCCCTGGCGGCATGCGGCTCCTCCAACACTTCCGGCTCTTCCTCCTCCGCGTCTGCTTCTGCGACCGGTAAGAAGGTGGCACCCTCCGCCCTGCCCTCCGGCATGGGCACCACCACCGTTGACGGCGAATTCCCCCGCACCGTCAAGCACTTCCGCGGTGAAACCACCATCAAATCCGCACCCTCCAAGGTCGTGATTCTCTCCACCGGTCAGCTCGACGGTGTGCTCTCCCTGGGCGTCGTGCCGGTCGGCGCAGCAACCGCAGGCGACGCCGACCTGGTCCCCACCTACCTGAAGACCAAGTTCTCCAATAAGTCCGCAGAGCTCGACAAGATTGCCAAGGTCGGCAAGCGCACCGACCCGGACGTTGAGGCCATCGCAAACCTCAAGCCCGACCTGATCCTCATCAACAACACCAACAAGAAGGACGAGCTGTACGAGTCCCTCGCCAAGATCGCGCCGACCGTGGTCACCGAGGGCACCGGCATCAACTGGAAGCAGGACTTCCTGCTGATTGCCGCCGCGCTGGGCACCACCGAGAAGGCTGAGAAGCTCATGGAGGAGTACAACACCAAGGCGAAGTCGGTCGGTCAGAAGGCTGGCAGCGAGAAGACCTTCTCCTTCCTGTACGCTTCCGCTGACCGCACCCGCATCTTCGCGAAGTCCTCGTTCGTGGGCTCCATCTGCGCGGATGCGTCCCTGGCACGTCCCGCAGCTGCGCAGGTTGCGAAGACCTCCATCGACTTGAGCTCCGAGCAGCTCGACCAGGCTGACGGCGACTACCTGTTCTACGGTGTGCAGGGCGGCGACGAGTCCAAGCTGACCGGTGAGGCGCTGTGGAGCACCCTCAAGGCTGTTACCGAGAAGCACGCGCACAGCGTGGATGCTGACATGTTCTTCCTGAACGCTGGCCCGGCTGCCGCGCTTGGTGTTCTGGAGACCATCGAGAAGGCGCTCTAAGCCTTTCTCGTCTCGTGTAGAGATTCGTTTTCGCTGGAAGCCCCGCATCTGTATCTTTCACGTCCTGCGCGTGAGGGTGAGGAGGCGGGGCTTTCTGCACGCTCTGCACCAGCGTTTCTGCCTGCCGGATGCACTCGTGACCGAAACCGGTGCGCGCCTGCCCGAAATAGGGTCTAATGGGGGTAGAAGGCGCCGCGGTACCGTTGCCTCGCGCCTTCACACCGAACCTTTCACACCGATTAATTCACCGACGAAACGAGCAAATCATGCCGATGAATAACCCCTCCGAAGAGACCCTGGCGCAGGCACGCCGCGTCATCGACGCGCTCAACGAGCGTGGCGCGCGTAAGCAGGCGATTCGCCTGAAGGTCAGCAGCCCGGACGCGCCGCTGCCGCAGACCGCATCCAAGTTTGGTGGCCGACCGTACCTGCCCGCGGGCGAGTCTGCACCGACCAATGAGAAGGGTGAGCCGCTGGGCATGATTGCGCAGATTAACTGCGCCGACCTGCCCGAAAAAGACATTTACCCGGCGACCGGCATGCTGCAGTTCTGGATCAACCCCAACGATGAAGAGTGCATGTGGGGTTACGACTACGAGAACCCGCTCTCGCAGAAGAATCACCGCGTTATCTACTACGAGACGCTGGGCGAGCCGAACCCGGATGCCCCGTACCCGACCGTGAACTGGGATGACTACGGCTGGCCCTTCGGCCGTGACGGCAAGGGTACCGCTGAGGAGGTTGTCGAGTACGCGCTCGCCTTCGAGACCTGGGAGCAGGGCTTCCTGGATGGCGGCTTCGAAATCTACGACCAGTTCGCTGACGCCTGGGACGAGATGTACCCGGATCAGAAGCTTCCCGAGGAACCGAACGCACGCGATAACGCCTCCTACAACCTGCTGGAGCCCTTCGAATCGGAGGAGAGGGATTACTCACATATTGGCGGCTACCCCTCGTTCGTGCAGGAGGACCCGCGCGATGAGTTCGAGGAGCTGCGCGGCCACACGGTGAACCTGCTGACCATCGAATCGGAGTGGGGTGAGGACGCCGAGGAGGGCGTGTACGTGATGTGGGGTGATGCCGGTGCGGCGAACTGGCTAATTACCCCGGAGGCGCTTGCCGCCCGCGACTTCTCGCAGGTCGTCTTTGAGTGGGCCTGCGGCTAAACGTGGTTTTGGCTGAATAGTCGAATGGGGAGGGAAATAGAGAATAACCGCTCTATTTCCCTCCCCTTTTTGTGTACCTTTTATCGGGTACGTCTAAGCAGCGCGATACTTACGGTTCTTACTACGCGGCGGAGCCGTAGGAACAATCAGCTTCGCCTCCACAAGACGGCGCAGATCATTCGTGATGGAGGTACGTGAAGCACCCCGACCCCAATGCTCTTGGATATATGTCGTGGAAACAGCCTCGCCCTGTGCACGCAGGCCACGCACAATACCAGCCTGGCGTTCGCTGAGGCCGTCAAGCGACGCATCGGCCCCCGCCGGTTCGACGGCGTCGGCTGAATGTTTGCCCGTGGAATGGGTTGCTTGCTGAGTCTTATCCTCAGGCGCGGTCTTCTGTTCCGTAGAAGACGCACCCTGCGGGGGCTGCATCAGAGTGACCTGCACATAGAGTAGACGGTCAGCAAACTGGGGAGCGGGCAGACCCGCCTCCTTCAGCGCGCGCAGAACCGTGGGAATACCGGAAGCCCTATTCTCTGCAATCAAACGCCCCGTACCCGGATCGGGCAGATCAGTCAGAATGCTTGCCAAGTAGCTGTTGCGGGTTGAAGAAACACCGGGCTGACCGAAATCTCGGATAGTCA
The DNA here is from genome assembly GCF_001814485.1 of Rothia sp. HMSC066G07. Lineage (NCBI taxonomy): Bacteria > Bacillati > Actinomycetota > Actinomycetes > Micrococcales > Micrococcaceae > Rothia > Rothia sp. HMSC066G07. Next base: position 54,175 of record NZ_KV816926.1, read on the forward strand.
CAGCACCGTAGATACCGCCCGGGCTACGCACCACCAGGCGGTTGGTGTAGAGCTCAACCTGCACCTGCGAGCCGCGCGCACCCGGCGAGTAGTCGCGGTGCATGAGGGCGTTGACCAGGAGCTCGCGGATAGCCTCCAGCGGATACTCGTAGCGCTCAACCCGCCCGATACCGCTGCTGTTGAGGCCCTCCATCGTGGACGTTTTGCGCATATTGCGAACTAAAACGCCCATAGCTTCATCCAACATGGAGGGGATAGGGCCGGTACAGCTGTGATTGTCCAGGAAGCGTCGACCGTCCTCAGTAACCTCACCAAGCTCTTCACCGGGAAGAACAACAACGCTCATCATCAGCTGCGGGAAGAACGCCTGCGGGTATGAGCCCATGGCGAGAAGCGCTCCAAGAGTGGGTACTTCTCGGCCCTCAGAATCGATGCGTAGAATGCGTGCCTGCAGAAGAACCTCACGGTCAGAAAGCGCCGCAAAAACACGAGGCTGCTCCTCGCGCAGGCGAGCGACATAGGCACTCACAAGGGTGGGGGAGAGGTCCTTGAAGCTTGCCTCGCTGACCAGCTCCTCGTCGTAGCGGGGCTGACTGCGGTTCTCTAGGAGGCGGTCAATCTCGTACTTGGTGAGGCGAATATCGGCCTCGCCGACGCGCTGGTAGGAGCCGTTATACATGCCGTGTGCTTCGATGTAGTAAGGCTTCTGCGTCGGGTCGCCGGGGAGCACATCGATGCGCACGATACGGTGCTGCTCGTCTGCCGCCTCAACCTGAATATCTACCGGGGGTCGAGGTGTGATCTTGGAACGGATTGCCTCAACGGATGCGTCGTGGACTGCCTGTGCGTTGAAACCTTCAACTGGCTGTAGACCTTCTGCCGGGTCGGTGAGGCCAAGAAGAATGGTGCCACCGTCTCCATTGGCGAAGGCACTAACGGTTTCAAGAACGGACTTGGGGAACCCGCCAGCTGCAGCTTTGACTTCTACTCGCCCGTTTTCAGCCTGGCTACGGCGTAGGTTTTTGATGAGTTCGGCGGTGTTTGTTTCCATGCATGCTCCCGATGGCTACTTCTTGGTGAACGTCATAGCAACGTCATAACAACATCATAACAATTTCTGTCATGATGTTGTTATGATCCTGCGATGATGTTGTTATGATGCGATATTTTTGGTGTGCATTGAATTTTGAAAACCCCGGAATTACAGGATAAAACCGGGTATTTCTATCGGCACTGATTGGGCGCGCATCATAACAGTCGTCATAACAACTTCTGCTATGACGGTTGTTATGACGGCTGATATGATGCCCCGTCATAATCCGCAATAAACGACATATAGGTACCCGCACTTGGTGCACCCCGCCGCCGGTGGCACAGTATAAAGTCGAGCCACTATCGACTCCCCGCACACAGGCGGGCAGATACACCAGGAGCAAACCAATGGCTGAACACACTTTCGGCTTCCGCACCCGCGCACTACACGCGGGCGGCACCCCCGACGCCGAGCACGGTGCCCGCGCGGTCCCCATCTACCAGACCACCTCCTTCGTCTTCAAAGACGCTGACGACGCCGCGAACCTCTTCTCCCTGCAGAAGTACGGCAACATCTACTCGCGCCTGTCCAACCCGACCGTCGCCGCGCTGGAGGAGCGCATCGCCTCCCTCGAAGGCGGCATCGGCGCGGTAGCGACCGCCTCCGGCATGGCTGCCGAGTTCATCACCTTCGCGGCTCTGTGCCAGCAGGGCGACCACATTGTTGCTTCTTCGCAGCTGTACGGCGGCACCGTCACCCAGCTGGACGTGTCCCTGCGCCGCTTCGGCATTGAAACCACCTTCGTGCCCGGCACCGACCCCGCCGACTACAAGGCGGCACTGACCGAGAACACCAAGGCAATCTACACCGAGATCGTGGCGAACCCCTCCGGTGAGGTTGCCGACCTGGAAGGCCTCGCAGAGGTCGCCCACGAGGCGGGCATCCCCCTGGTCGTGGACGCCACCATCTCCACCCCCTACCTGATTCGCCCCCTCGAGCACGGCGCGGACATCGTTATCCACTCGGTCACCAAGTTCCTGGGTGGCCACGGCACCACCCTCGGCGGTGTCGTCGTCGAGTCCGGCCGCTTCAACTGGGGCAACGGCAACTTCCCGTCCATGACCGAGCCCGTGCCCTCCTACAACGGCGTGTCCTGGTGGGGTAACTTCGGCGAGTACGGCTTCCTCACCAAGCTGCGTTCCGAGCAGCTGCGTGACTTCGGCCCGTCGCTGAGCCCGCAGGCCGCGTTCAACCTGTTGCAGGGCGTCGAGACTCTGCCGCAGCGCATGGACGCTCACCTGGCCAACGCCAAGCAGATCGTCAACTGGCTGGTTGAGGATGAGCGCATCGCCTACGTGAACTACGCCGGCCTGGAAGACCACCCGCACCACGAGCGCGCGAAGAAGCTGCTGCCGCTGGGCGTCGGTTCCGTGTTCTCCTTCGGTGTGAAGGCGACCGAGAAGGCCTCGGGCCGCCTGGTCGGTGGCGAGTTCATCGGTGCGCTGCAGCTGGCAAGCCACCTGGCGAACATCGGTGACTCCCGCACCCTGGTTCTGCACCCGGGTTCGACCACGCACCAGCAGCTTTCGAGCGAGCAGCTTGAGGCCGCCGGCGTGGGCGAGGACCTGATCCGCATCTCTGTGGGTCTGGAAGACGTGGAAGACATCGTCTGGGACCTGGATCAGGCGCTGACCTACGCGACCGGCCTGAACCACGCCGGTGAGCGTGTGGGCGAGTCCAGCGCGGACAAGGTTGTGGAGGCTGAGGAGGCGGTTGCCGCCGCCAAGGCCGCCGAGGACGCTGCCGCCGCTGAGGCTGCTGGCGCATCCTGCTCCCTGCCTACTACCACTCAGGAGGAGAAGTAATGACTGAGAAGCGTACCTGGGTGGGTCCTTCCGCCCCTGAGCGTCTGAACATTCTGCGTAATACCCGCACGATTGCGATCGTGGGTATGAGCGATAAGATTTCGCGCGCCTCCTACTTCGTGGCGACATACCTGCAGTCGGCTTCGCCGTACAAGCTGTATTTTGTGAACCCGATTCTGGCGGCAAAGGGCAAGCTCGTGCTGGGTCAGCCGGTGTACCCGTCGCTGCAGGACCTGCCGGAGGTCCCGGATCTGGTGGAGATTTTCCGCCGTAACGAGGACCTGCCGGGCGTGGTTCAGGAGGCCGTGGATCTGGGCGCAAAGACCGTGTGGATGCAGCTGGGCTCCTGGAACGAGGAGGCCGCCGCAATCGGTGAGGCCGCCGGCCTGAACGTGGTGATGGATAAGTGCGTGAAGATTGAGCACGCACGTTTCCACGGAGGCCTGCACCTGGCCGGTTTCAACACGGGCGTGATTTCTGCGAAGCGTCAGGTGCTGTCGAAGTAGTCTGCGCTGTTGAGCCGCGGTTACCGTAGCGTGTAATTACAAAAATCAAGCGCGTATTCGTCAGCGTGTAAAAGAGGGGCGTACCCGGGGTGATTCCCGGGTGCGCCCCTCCTTCATTGAGGATGATGCGGTGATATAAGCAACCAGAAGATAACCAGGAAAACGCCCAGATTCCTTGAGCGCGTGTGGCTCCAATGTTATTGTTGTAGTAACAGTCCCCCCTCCGCCTCTGGGTTTACCTAAGCGCATCTCGAGGGGGTCCTTTTTTATGTTCGGTTCTACGGCGAACCGAAGTAAGGAGAGCAACGGCATTGCCCAAGGAATCGTGCGTATTTCTACCTTCAATAGAGGAGCAGAAGGAATACCTTGTTGCTAAGAGGTATTTTCCTCAGGGAACGACCCTGAGCGACGATGACCGAGACATGCTTGCATGCTCTAATTTCCACTACCTTCTGGGATACTTTCGTAATTACAACAAATACAAGAGCGAGGGGCTTCTGCCTGAGAATCCAGACATTTCGGATGTTTTAGATATTGTGCGCATGGATGTGGAGGTCTCTTCCCTCCTGTACGGGTACATGAGGCAGAGCGAACAAGCGATTCGAGCTGCATGGGTGGATGTATTTTGCACTTACCGTAGTCCCCATGAGTACCTCAACCCGGATGCGTATCTCTGCATGAATCAGGACAGGCCAGTAGATGCGCTCATCAAAGATATGATGCGGCACATCCTGCGATACCGTGAACCGTATGTTCGTGAGCGTATCGAGGAGTGGTGGAAATCCTGCGGAAAAGGTTCCTCTAAAACTCCTTCCGAAAACCTGGATGACTGGCAGGATGTTGAGGAGCTTCGATTGAAGATGCAAAAAGAGCTTCCTCTGTGGTCTGTTGTTGATTCGTTTTCTTTGGGACTTCTCTCCCATGCGGTGGTTCAAAGTTATGCTTCAGAAACCTCCACCGAGTCTGGAGATGCTGAAAAGCTGTTGCTCTACAAAAAGACCGCAGAGTATATGGGCGTAAACCATAAGCACTTTGAGGGCCGTCTTAAGTCTCTGACCACTCTGAGAAACCGTGTAGCTCACGGTTCTCGCCTCTGGATGATGCCGACGACTGATACCTCTGCAAAGCCCAAAATTTTTGCTAAGGACCTCCGCGAGGCGGACCCGAAAGGTATGTTGGTCAGCTTCGCTAACGTCGCCCTTTTGCAAGGAAACACCCGTCGTCAGCGGGAGGCGTGGAAAGCGATAAAAGCTCTAGTGGAGCAGAACGAGAGCTACTGCGTTGGTGTAGGTTCGCAGAAAATCTTCTAAAAACGGCGTCGGTCCTGCAGTTACCTCGCATCATGACGCTGACATGCTCATGAGAGTAAGCGGAGGGGCGTACCCGGGGTGATTCCCGGGTGCGCCCCTCCTTCTATGCCCGGTGTAGTGCCCGGCAGGGCATCCGGCGTGTTGGGGCGAGATTGAGGGCGCAGCATCGCCCCTAGTGGAGGGCAGTTCAGCTTTAAGGTAAACCTACCCTTATGTTCTGGGGTGCTGAGCCGGTATCCTAGTGTGGAGCCCGGCGGCCGGTACTCAGCACACACGCGTACCGACCGCCGGGTTTCTTTCTCTTGCAGATTGTGACGGAATGTTACGTTGAATTCTTTCCGACCGGGAATAGCTGTAGGATAGCCAGCGTTGCACCCGCAGAGAGGGGCACACCGCACGATGCCCCCGGGTTACCTCAGGGTGACAACCCGCAACTACAAGAGCATCAACCACCACACGAAAGAAGAACAATATGTCCGCAATGATTAACCGCCGCACCGTCCTCGCAGGCTCCGCATTCACCGGCCTAGCTGCACTGCTCGCAGCGTGCGGTTCGTCCAGCAGCAGCACCGCATCCAGCACTAACAAGCTGGAGGCTATCAAGTCTGCTGGCAAGATTCGTGTGGGCCTGGAGGGTACCTACCGCCCCTTCTCCTTCCACGAGTCCAACGGCACCCTGGTCGGCTTCGAGAAGGAAATCGCCGACCTGATTGCCAAGGACCTGGGCGTGACCGCCGAGTTCGTCGAGACCCCCTGGGATTCGCTGATTGCCGGTGTGGACGCTGACCGCTACGACATTGTCATTAACAACGTCTCCGCAACCGATGAGCGTAAGCAGAAGTACGACTTCTCCGTACCCTACCTGTACTCCGAGCCGAAGGTTGCTGTGAAGAAGGATTCTTCCCTGCAGAACGTGAGCGAGATTTCCGGCCACTCCTCGGCGCAGTCTGAGACCTCGAACTTCCGCAAGATGGTGGAGGCGAAGGGCGCCTCGATCGTGGTTGTTTCCGGTTTCGACGAGGCCATCGAGCAGGTCCTCTCGGGCCGCGCCGAGATGACCGCGAACGACTCCGTGTCCTTCGCTGAGTACTTCAAGGAGCACCCGGACGCTAACCTGCGCCTGCTCTCCGGTGACCTGGGTACCGGCAGCAACTCCTCCATCCTGATGGCTAAGGGCCAGGACGCCCTGCGCAACGCTATCGACGAGTCGCTGAAGAAGCACCTGCAGAACGGTGACATCAAGGCGATTTACGAGAAGTACGTGGGCGAAGACCTCTCCCCGAAGAACTAATACTTTCTATAAGGAGCTGAGTTCCGTTCATGGAACGCTACCTGAATCTTTGGGCTGAGTCCCTGCCTCAGCTGCTGGCCTCGACGGTGGCAGTGACCATTCCGCTGTCGCTGATTTCGTTCGCGGTGGCGCTGCTGGTCGGCATTGTGTCTGCTGGCGCGCGTACGAGCCGTTTTGCGCCGGTGAACTGGCTGGCGTGGGTGTACATTTGGGTTTTCCGTGGCACCCCGCTGCTGGTTCAGCTGTTCATCGTCTTCTACGGCCTGCCGAAGGTCGGTATCGCACTGGACGTATGGAGTGCCGCGATCATCACGATGAGCCTGCACACCGGCGCGTACGTGGCGGAAACCTTCCGCTCCGCGGTGGCGGCTATTCCCCGTGGCCAGTTTGAGGCGGCGGCAACCCTGAACTTCACCCGCATGCAGACCCTGCGCCACGTGGTGATTCCGCAGGCGGTGCGCATCGCGCTGCCGAACCTGGGCAACAACTTTATTGACCTGATTAAGGGCACTTCGCTGGTGTCGGTTATTTCGATGGTTGACCTGTTCCAGACCGGTAAGCAGATCGCGTCGCGTACCTTCGAGCCGCTGGCAATGTACTCCGAAGTCGCCATTATTTACCTGGTGATTTTCACTCTGCTGACCGCCGCGCAGTCGGCGCTGGAGAAGTACAGCAACCGTTACGTGAGGAGCAACAATGCTTAGCGTTGATTCCCTGTCGAAGAGCTTCGGCGAGACGCAGGTGCTCAAGAACATCAGCCTGGACATCCCCGACGGTGAGACCACGGTGATTCTGGGCCCCTCCGGTAGCGGCAAGTCGACCCTGCTGCGCTGCCTGAACCTGCTGGAAACCCCGCAGTCCGGCACGCTCACCATTGATGACGCGCAGGTGGATTACAGTCAGAAGCTCACCGACGCGCAGGTGCGTGATATTCGCTCCCGCTCGGCGATGGTGTTCCAGCAGTTCAACCTGTTCCCGAACTACACGGCGCTGAAGAACGTGGCGCTCGCCCCGACCCTCAACGGCACCCTGGACGCCAAGCAGGCTGAGGAGCGCGCCCGCGAGCTGCTCGCCAAGGTGGGTCTAGCCGATAAGACCGGCTCCTACCCGGAGTCGCTCTCGGGCGGTCAGCAGCAGCGCGTGGCGATTGCCCGCGCCCTGGCGCTGGAACCGGCATACCTGCTCTTCGACGAGCCGACGAGCGCCCTGGACCCCGAGCTTGAGGCCGAGGTGATTCGCGTGCTCATGCAGCTGGCGAAGGAGGGCCGCTCTCTGGTCATCGTGACGCACAATATGGCGTTTGCGAAGAAGGTCGCGGACCGCATCGTGTTCCTGGAGAACGGTACCCTGCGCTATAACGGTGAGCCGAATGGCTTCTTCGCCTCGGACGATGAGCGTATCCGCAAGTTCCTGACCGTGTACGACAGCACTGAGTACACGATTTAGTTGTACTGTACATAGTAAATATGGGCTGGTTTCTGCCCGTCAGATAAGCATCTAACCAGCGGAAACCAGCCCATATTCTATATTCAGCATATATTGGCTTTTACTCTGAAAGCCCCTTAGAGCGGCGGTACTCCTCCAGCTGCTCAGCGTTAATAACCTCAAGCTGCTCAGTGAGCGGCTCACCGGGCGACCAGCCCTCATTAGCGACGGTGCGGTCCTCCTGCTTACCAAAATTGAAGAGGCGCGGGCGAGGCACACGAAGCTCAGCCGGAGTGGTCGGCAGCTGCCAATTCTTCATATGGGAGAGCACACCCAGCACCAAACACAGCAGAATGGACAGACCCATCGCCAGGTTCGGGCGGTGGAATAGGCCCGTCACGAGGGCGGTCTCGGCGGCACCCACAAACGCCACGGTAGCGTACAGAGAGTTACCACCAAAGATCGCCGGAATACGGTTGACCATAATGTCACGGATAACGCCGCCACCGACCGCGGTGGTCACACCCAGTGCGATAGCGGGCAGCCAGTGCAGACCCAGGTTCAGGGACTTAATGGTGCCGGTTGCCGCCCACGCGCCCATACCGATGAAGTCAATGATGAGCATGGTTCGGGTCGCCCAGCGGGCACTCAAATCGATACTGTACGCCAGAATCGAGGAGCCGATAGCACCCACCCAGTAGCCGCCGTCGGTGAGCGCCACGGGCAGACCAGAGTTCAGCAGGATGTCACGGATCATACCACCGCCCATGCCGCAGGCGACCGCGAGCAGCAGGAAGCCCACGATGTCGAATCGGAAGGCGCGCGCCACAGCACCGCCGAGCAGGCCGTTAGCAACAACGGCGGCAATGTCGACGATGCGGAATACCTGATCTGGGTCAAAGAGCTCGTGCATGGGCGTTCTCCTGCGTACGTGATGCGTGTGCTACGGGTGCCGGTAGGGGGAGGCGCGCGCAACGGGGGGGTCGGGTGACGACGTTATCACCGCATCCGGCTCTGTTTGCCTGTGCGCGTACCTGAATTGGCACCGATTTATTGTAGACCCGCCGCCGCTCCTACTCCTAGTTGAAAAGTGCTCATGACGAGCTCTGAGATGGAATCAAGAAGCTTGTGGGCGCGCTAAAAGGTGGGCGTAGAATGAGTGAATCTCCACCCCCCCAAGGCCGTCATGATTGTTTTTGCGCTGGGTTCTTTCCAGTATGGTAGCGGCATCATTTCTTCGCTACTGTTGGCGTTGAGCCCCCTGAACGCGGTGGAGTCCATGACGGTGATGATGCTTGCCGGCACGGCGCTGTCGGCGCTCATGGTGTGGTTGCCTTCGCGTAGCCGGAACGCTCGCTAAGCTGGGACTAGACGAAATCTGCGTAAGGTGAAAGGAGCCGCTGTGGCGGTATCTCGCGACGAAGTTTTCGGGGTCCTGCAGGGAATCGTACCCCGCCTGGAGGAGGCGCTTCCCGGCTGGTCGGTGCGCCCCAACATCACGGGTACCGGCGCGGTGGGGCTCTACCTGGACGGCCCCGCAATCTACCGGGACGGCGAGCCCCTGGCCGGCGTGAACGCCAAGGGTGAGCCGGTCGCCCGGCACCTGTGCGGCACGATTCAGACCGCCGACCGCGGCCTGCCGCAGGAGCTGGGGCAGGTGCGTTACCAGTACATCCTGGGTGTGAGCGTGGCGGAGCACGAGAGCGAGTACCCCGAGCCGGCCGACCTGGTGAGAGTGGGGGAACCGAGTTGGATTTCTGCGCTGAGGGCCCTGGAGGTGCTGGTGGAGTCCAAGGGCTGCGAGGCGCTGTTCATCAGCCGCGGCGGGTACGTGCCGGGTCGCCGCGCCCTGGGTAAGCGCCGTGTGGCGCTGCGGCGCGAGTTCTTTCCGGGTAAGCCCTGGCTGGGTTTGGGCACGATTGACTGGTGTGCGGGCGTGCGCTCGACCCCGGTGTACGCCGAGGATCTGGTGGCTCTGGTGGCCGCGGCGACGCGCCTGGCGAGTAGCTGGGATGCCGCCCTGCGCACGGGCTCGGCGGGCAGCTAAAACATAAAACAAAGCGGCGCATCCGACCCGTGATGGGTGGATGCGCCGCTTGGTCAAGCTCTAACGCTGAGTGGGTTTAGCCCAGTGCCTCAGCTAGTTTGAACGAGTCAAGCCGCATGCGATATTGCCTTATCGATAGCATGCAAGGGTGATGCATCCTGCCGCCTCTACGGGGGCGTAACCGTAGCGTTTGTAGAGCGCAATGGCGTGTTCACTAGCAGCGTCGGTGGTAATGAGTCGCTGTCGGATGTCTTCTCGGTCAAAGTCATCAATGACACGCTTTAGAAGCGCAGAACCAATGCCCTGACGCTGGGCGTGCGGATGTACCAGAAGGTCCTGAATGTAGGCGATAGAGTGACCGTCCCCGACGGCGCGTACTAGCCCGACGAGTCGTCCCGTTCCTTCAGGCGTTGTCTCTCGTGCGGTGTAGAGATAGCGTGAGCCTTCCAGCATCGGGATGAGGCGTTCGGGCGTTTTGGTATAGGCGCTCCAGCCGACAGAATCGTAAAGCTCAGTGAGTTCTTCCACGCTGGGAAGGGGGCTGGTGGAGCCCAAAATACAGTACCGCATACAGGCATTGTATAGCGCCAAATCGGAGGAGTTAGGAAACTGCCGCCCAACACGTTGCGGGGCTTGACGCGCACATAAAAGCGGCGCATCCGACCCGTGAAGGGAAGGATGCGCCGCTTCTGTGTGTGCTCTAACGCTTAGCGGGTTTAGCCCAGTGCCTCAGCCAGCTGAATGCCCTGTGCCACGCCACCGAGGGTTGCAGCAATACGGATCAGGTCGTTGACCTGCTCCTTGGTTGCGCCCTCTTCACGCACGGTGTGCTCGTGAGCCTCAACGCAGTGGGAGCAGCCGTTGACTGCGGACACTGCCAGTGCGAACATTTCGAAGTCCATCTTCTCAATGCCGCCGTTCTTACCGATAATCTGCATGCGCAGGTTTGCACGCTGGTCATCGTATGCACCGTGCAGGAAGCCACGGGTGCGGTAGAAGATGTTGTTCATGCCCATGATGGTCGCAGCACCCAGAGCAGCCTCGTAAGCGGTGTCGCTCAGGTGCTCCTTAGCCTCTGCAGCAATCTCAACAACAACAGAGTCAACCTTGGTTGCTGCTGCGGTTGCGAGGATTGCGCCCCAGAGCTGCTGCTCGGTCAGGGAGGTGATGCGGGGCAGGGAGGACAGGTTGAGGTTCATGTCCTTCGCGTAGGAAGGCAGAGCGGAACGCAGGTTATCGATGCTCATGGATTACTTCATCTCCTTGAATGCGTCGATGGTTGCTGCACCCTTCTGCCAGTTGCATGCGCACAGCTCGTCGGACTGCAGTGCGTCCAGCTGGCGGAGCACCTCGTCGGTGTTACGGCCGACGGAATCAGCGGTAATGGAGACCGACTGGATGGTGTTGTGGGGGTCGATGATGAAGGTTGCGCGGTCTGCAACGCCGTCCTTGTTCAGGATGCCCAGTGCGCTGACCAGCTCACGCTTGAGGTCGGATGCCATGACGATGGGCAGGTCCAGGAGCTCTTCGTGGGAGCGGCGCCATGCGTAGTGGGTGTACTCGTTGTCAACGGAAACACCGACTACCTGGGTGTCGCGCGCCTCGAACTCGTCAGCGAGCTTGCCGAATGCTGCAATCTCGGTGGGGCAAACGAAGGTGAAGTCCTTCGGCCAGAAGAAGACGACGCGCCAGGTGCCTTCGTCCAGACCCTCGGAGGAGACGGTGGTGAAGTAGTCTTCGGGCTTGGTTGCTTCGATGTCAGCCAGCTTACCGGGGACAACGCCGGTGAGCTCGTATGCGGGGAACTGGTCGCCGATGGTCAGAACTGCCATGGTGTTCTTCTTTCTATTTCGTGCCGCGCTGATTCGTTGCGCGGCGCTTGTTCTAAGTGGTGCCCAATGGGCGGGCTCGATGACTATTCTATTATGAATAATTCATAATAATCAAGTGATGACGGGTGAAAATGCGAGTATTAAGTCGTGATTTGCGTCACTGAATATTCTGGGATGTTCACAAAAGCTTTTCCGACGCACAAACCCGAGGGTTTAAGCTCGAACCATGACCCCCGAACACAGCGACTTTTCTGAGCACAGCGAACACGTAGAGCCCAACCAGCCCGAACTCATTACCGAGCGCCTCACCCTCCGCCACCTGTGCGAGACGGACATCCCCGACATCGTGGAATCCTGCCGCGACGAAGAAACCCTCCGCTACACCCGCATTCCCTTGAACTACACGCGCGCTGACGCCGAGGACTACCTGCTCACCACCGCCCGCCAGATTGCCGCCGGGCAGATTCAACGCTGGGCGATTGACGCCTCCGGCGTGTTTGCCGGGACCATTGAACTGCGCCTGCCCGAGGGCACCCCCGAAAGCCCCGGAACCCGCGCCGAACTGGGCTATTATGCCGCCCCGAAAGTGCGCGGCAAGGGCTACATGACCGAGGCGCTGCGTGCCGTCCTCGGCTACGCTTTCGACCCGCTTGGCTTGGGGCTTGAGAGTGTGCGCTGGACCGCCCTGGCGGGTAACGAGCCCTCGGAACGGGTGGCGGTTAAGGCGGGTTTCACCGGCATCTACGACGATATTGACCCGAGCTCCGGCCGCCCCGACGAGAACGGCCACCCGGTGCAGCATCGGGTGCGCCGCGCCGATATGACCCGCGCCCAGTTCGCGGCGCTCTGGTCTGACTAGCTCTGGGCTAGCTAAACCGCGCTACTTTAGTCCGCGCTACCTGATGCCGAAGCCGCGGAACGAGCCGGACGGCTCCTCCCACTCGACGAGCACCTCATCCACGCGGCCCGCGGTGTCGCCGCCGCGCAGAATATCTACCAGGCGAGCGCAGGAGACGGCGGTACCTTCCGCAACGACTTTCACGCGCCCGTCGTCGAGGTTTTCGGCGTAGCCGGTCAGCCCCATGGGCTTGGCGGTTCCGGCGCACCACCAGCGGAAGCCCACGCCCTGCACTTTGCCGCTGACGAAAGCGACGAGGCGGATTTCGGCGGGCTCTGCCGGGGTGCGGTCGGTGAAGAAATCAAAGAAACCCATGGGTCCTCCCGTGGTCGTCTCGTTGAGGGTGGTCTGATGGGGGGCGCGCCAGCATTGGCGGCGCCCTGTCAGTTTCTATAGCTTCAGTCTAGTGGGTTCAGAGTGCTTCGGGGTGGCATCAGGGCGCCTGTTGCCTGGTTGCCTCGCGCACGCGTCGTGAACAGCTGAATTAGGGTAGAGCAACCGGAGCCGTGCCCACAAGGGGAGTAAGATGGGGTGATATTTATTAGCGGCAACGCTGAACACGCAGACTGTACCCGCAACGCTCATCCACTGGAGGATCATGAATTCCCGCCCCAAGAAAGAGCCCCTCGTCGGTAACCCGGCGAAGGCACCGTACAAGCCCTGGCCTGCTCTCTGGTCCCTGGTTGTTGGCTTCTTCATGATTCTGGTGGACGGCAATATTGTCACCATCGCCCTGCCGCACATGCTGCAGGATTTGGATGCGTCGCTGTCGGCGGGCATGTGGGTGACGAGCGCCTACCTGCTGGCGTATGCGGTGCCGCTGCTCATTACCGGCCGTATGGGTGACCGCTTCGGTCAGAAGAACCTGTACATGATCGGTATGGCTATTTTTACGCTCGCCTCCCTGTGGTGTGGTCTGGCACCGAACGTTGAATCGCTGATTACTGCCCGCGTGGTGCAGGGCCTGGGTGCGTCGCTGATGACCCCGCAGACCATGTCTCTGATTACGCTGATGTTCCCGCCGAATGCGCGCGGTGTTGCGATGAGTATTTGGGGTGCGACGGCGGGTGTCGCCTCGCTGGTTGGCCCGATTCTGGGCGGCGTGCTCGTGGATGCCCTGAATTGGAGCTGGATTTTCTTCGTGAACATTCCGGTGGGTTTGGTCGGTCTGTTCTTGGCGTGGCGTAACGTGCCGGTGTTTGAGCAGAAGAAGCACAGCTTCGACTGGTTGGGCGTGGTGCTTTCGGCGGTCGGTCTGTTCCTGCTAGTTTTCGGTATTCAGGAAGGTGCCACCTACGACTGGGGCACCATGACCGATTCGTTCCTGGGCACCGGTATTGCGGTGAGCGTGTGGGGTCTGATTATTGCCGGCATTCTGGTGCTGGGTCTGTTCATTGGTTGGCAGGCTATTAACCCGCGTGAGCCGCTGGTTCCGCTGAGCCTGTTCAGTGACCGTAACTTCTCCGTGTCGAATGTGGCTATCTCCGCTATGGGTGTGGTCGCTATCAGCATGGCATTCCCGCTGACCCTGTACCTGCAGCAGGTGGAGGGCCTGGACCCGACCCAGGCTGCGCTGATGACCGCCCCGATGGCGTTGTTCTCGGGCGCGTTGGCGCCGGTGGTGGGTGCGCGTCTGAACCGTAACGACCCGAAGTGGATTGCCGTGATTGGCTTTACGCTGATGGTTGTTGGTTTTGCTCTGCTCCGCCCGACGATGGTTGCGGAAGGCAACCTGTGGCTGATGGTTGGTCCGATGATTATTCTGGGTGCGGCGAACTCCTGCATTTGGGGTCCGCTGTCGGTGTCTGCGACCCGTAACCTGCCGCCGCAGCGTGCCGGTGCCGGTTCGGGCGTGTACAACGAGACCCGCCAGATGGCGTCGGTGCTGGGTTCGGCTGCGATTACGACGATTATGGCTTCTGCGATTACCTCGCACCTGTCCGCGTTGGGTCCGGCTGCCGCAGCGGGCGGTAGCTCTCACGGCAGCGCTGCTGGAGGCGTGCTTCCGCAGGTCCTGCGTGAACCCTACGCGGCGGCAATGGCTGATTCCATGATGCTGCCCCTGGTTGCCGCGGCGGTGGGCGCGGTCGTGTGCCTGTTCTATGCCTCCAAGAAGACCTCCGAGGCGAAGGCTGCCGCGCAGAACGCTGGGGTGGAGACCACCAAGTAGAAGGCTTATCAGAGCGCTTTTACGGCATAAGCGGTGCATAACCTGAGATATGGTGCTATACCGGAGAAAATCTATATGCACTCTGTGTATGATGAAGCGGGTTATTGTTGCCCTGAGGTGTTGAAACCTCGTGAGAGCGCAATAACCCGCTGTAGAAGGACATCTTCGTGGAGATGGATTACATGCCCGGCCTGCTCGCTAGCGAGGATGAGCTGGACCGTATCACCGAATCCTTCGCCCAGCTTCCCCTGCGCAACCCCAACAGCACCACCGGCATCAACATCCACCTGGAGAAAGAGAGATGGCTAAAATCCCCACCTTGAGTTTGGTATTTTTGCCATTGTCTTCCTTGATTTGTTCAAGATCTTGAGCCAAAATCCTCACTTCCTCTTTCTAAAATCTAGTTTTTAAAAAAAATAGGCTATCTACCAGAAGTAGATAGCCTATTTTTTATGAGATGCTTGGGTGCTTACGCTTTCAATTTGTCAAACTTTGCTTTGACATTCGCCTTGAATTCTTCAAGCTTAGCCTTGCGTTCGGCTTTACGTTCAGCCTTCATCTGTGCACGCGCCTGGTTGTAGAGGTCTTCTTGGACTTGCAGAGCTGCTTCGATTTCGGCTACGACGGTTGCTACATCCCAACGCACGATTTGGGTGTCGTACTTGGTGAAGTAAGCATCGATGACTGCTTCGTTGTCTTCTTGCACCAAGGCAACAACGGCTGTTTCACCGTTAGTCAATTTTTGAGAAACAACGTCAATCAGGCCAGCTTCTGCCGTATCAACGGTAGCACCAGCAACCAAACCATTGAGGCTACCAATACCATAACCAAACAAGACGCCGATAGGACCACCCAAAAGCCCGATAACTGCACCGAGCAAGCCACCTTTTAGGGTTGCATCCGTCGTTGAATCTTCAAAATCATAGCGTTCTTTTTCAACGATATGACCGTTTTCATTTTTGACCAGGGCGATTTGAGCAACCTTGGTCGTCTGAGTTTGGCGGAAAGCCTTCAAATCCGCAAAGGACTGATAAGCTTCGCTTTCGGTGTTAAAGACTGAAATTACTAGGTTTTCCATAGTTGGTACCTCGTTCCTAAAGACTATATATACATTGTAATACAGTTCTCTTTTTTTGGGAACTACTTTTTGCGACAATTTACCTCGGCGGCAGCCGATAGGCTGAGCCCGAAAGCAAAGGGGCCCGGCATCCAATATGGATGCCGGGCCCCTGGTGTTTTAAATTCGCTGTCTTAGCGGCTCATGCCCCTTAGCGGGTAATGGTCGCCGAAGCAGTCAGACCAGAAATGTCCTGGTAAGCTACGCCTCGGCGGGCTCGTCCGGGGTTTTGTCGGCGAAGAGATCGAAGAATCCCACGGGAACCTCTTGCAGTTGCTCTAAAAATACATGGTACTTTAGGATACTGAGCGATGCGGCACCAACCTTGCGTGAGAGAAAAACACGCCCCAAACCCGTGAAGAGGCTCGGGACGCGTCCGCACTCAGCCGGGGCGGGTGCATCCGGCAAACCCTAGCGCAGCTTATTGCTGTTAGGCGCCGATGCGAGAGCCTGAGCTATCGGGGTGGGCCCGCCAATAAACGGGAGCGCCTTCCCAACCGTGGACGGGTCCTCAAGAACCGCCGCCAGCACCTGGGCAACGGTGGCCCGCGGAGTATTAGATTCGGCGCCGGGCGTGTGGGCGGGCTCAATCCCCAGAGTAATGCCGCCTGCCTCCTCAAGGGTGAGCGTCCCCGGCCCCAGAATCGTGTAATCCAGCCCCGAGCCGCGCAGGTGCTCATCGGCGATCGTCTTCGACTCGGCGTAGGCGTAAAAACTGTCATCAGGGTCGATGCCGTGCCCGGAACCCGCGCCCAGGTACGATACCATCACGTACCGTTTAATACCGGCCAGCCGCGCCGCATCCATCGACCGGATCGCAGCGTCACGGTCAATCGCATAGGTGCGTTCGGGGCCACCTACACCGCCCGCACCCGCGGACCACACCAGCACTTCTGTATGTAAATCCTTGAAGAGCTTCGCCATCTCCTCGGTGCTCAACGCGGTAATGTCAGCGACCACAGGGTTCGCCCCGCGCGTGACAATATCCTCTGACTGCTCCGGCCTGCGAATAAGCGCATTGACCGCATGCCCGCGCTCCACCAGCAGCGGCTCGGCCAGAAGAGCAACCTTGCCGTGCCCGCCAATGATCGTAACGTTAGCCATCGTATCCTCCTGTATGTTGAAAAATACTTGTATATCCAGAATAGGCTTGCTGTGCCGCAACGTCTATGGTTTTTCTTATGCTTCCCGAGAACGACAGATACCCGCATTCCCTGTGCTGATGCGCTCAAACAGCACCGCATGATGAGAATTCTCGTGCGGGGCTCAAGACGGCGTTATGATGAAGTGCTAGGTTTTTATTGCCCGGCGGCACCGATGACGTGAACGACAAGCCGAACTACCTGAGCGTCATGAACTATTGCTACCAGCTGAGGGTCTGGTTCCCGCGAAGGACTAGCCTCTAGCAGCTACCGGCGGTGCCCGATAGTCCAAGCCTTAAACACGGCGAGGGGCCCGGCATCCAGTATGGATGCCGGGCCCCTCTCTGCTTGCTGTGGCGTTAGCGGCTGATGGTTGCCGAAGCGCGCAAACCAGCCAGGTCCTGGAAGGTGTACTCGCCGCCTTCGGTCAGCTGCATTGCGACGTTACCGCTGGTGATCTGAGCGGTGGTGGTCAGGGTGTAGCTGGAGGTCACCTCGGTGAAGTACACCGGAACCAGCGAAGCCAGCACCTGTGCGTAGCTCACGCCGTCCTTCGCGGTGGCTTCCAGGTAGTCGGAGGTGCGGATGTCCAGTACGCCGGTCCAGACGTTGTCCTCGATGGTCGGCTCGTAGAACTTCGCGGTGTATGCGATGCCGTTGAACGCCGCCACGGCGGGGTTGTTGGTCTTCGCGCCACCCTCGCTCTTAGCGAGTGCCGGGATTTCAACGTCGTTATCGACGTCCCACAGCAGCGGGTCGGTGACGTCCTCGGCGGTGGGGAAAGTGAACTCGAAGGTCACCTGCAGGTGCGCATGAGGGTACAGCCAGGAGCTACCCTGGAACTCGCCCTTGGAGTTGATGGGTGCGGAAATCCACAGGCCCGCGCCACCGTACAGGCCGGCGCCGACGCTACCGCCGGGGGTGAAGGTGCCGCCGCCGCTGCTCTGCGGGGTGGTGGAGGTTGCGGTGATGTTGGGTACCTGCACAGTGTAGGAGTCCAGGCCGTAGCGGGTATTAAAGTCGTTGGAGGGGTTCGAGTTGAACGCCTGGGTGAAGACACCGAACTTCATGGTCGGGGTTTCCTGCGCATCGGTGGATGCCGCGTAGGCGGGTACCGCCGCTGCGGTTGCGATGACGGGGGTGCTCCACGCGGCACCCTTGATGAGGGCGCGGCGGTTCAGACCGTTAGTGGTGTTCGAGGAAGAAGTCATGGAATCTCTCTTGTCATTAAGAATGTGGTGATGCATGTGATTTGAATTACTGATACTCTAATGTAATTCAGCTCATCTTCAAAATTATCTCAACTATTACCTCAATGTATGAACATTACGGCACCCAGCTCACCTAGCGCGTGAAACGGGAGCATCATGGAAACCGTGGAGAACGTCCTCCCGGCAAGCTCCACCGAAACACCACCGGTCACCACACACTAAGGAACACAACATGGCATTTCTGAAGAGCGCACGCGTCACGCTTGCCTCCCTCGCAGTGCTCTGCCTGGGCACTATCGCAGCCCCCGCAGCAAACGCCTACAGCCCCGACATTGACGGCGACGGCATCCCCAATACCTGGGAAATGAAGGGCTATGACGCCGACGGCGACGGCAAAATCGATGTCGACTTCCCCGCACTGGGCGCAGACCCCAAGCACAAGGACATCTTCGTCGAGATGGACTACATGGCAGGCCTGCTGCCCAGCGAAGACGAGCTGGACCGCATCACCAAGATTTACGCCGACCTGCCCCTGCGCAACCCCGACGGCACCCACGGCGTGAACATCCACCTGGACGCCGGTGACGCCCGCAGCGCCAAGTATAACCTCGGCGGCGGCAACGAAATCAGCTACCAGGCACTCGACAGCGAGTTCAAGGCACTCCACCGCATCAAGGCGACCGAAGGTAAGTTCAACCCCGCCCGCGAAGGCACCTTCCACTACGTCATCTGGGGCGATTACTACGACAACAGCACCTCCTCCGGCATTGCTAACTTCGGCGGCCGCAACCTCATGGTCACCGTCGGCCCGCACTTCTGGGGCAAGGCAAGCAGCGACATCCGCGTGGCAGTGTTCGTGCACGAGCTCGGCCACAACCTCGCACTGAGTCACGGTGGCTGGGACGAAATCAACTACAAGCCCAACTACTACAGCGTCATGAACTACCAGTACACCCTCACCGGCGTGCCCATGGCTGACGGTAGCCGCTACTTCGGCTACTCCACCGCCGAGTACCGCATGCTCAACGAGGCGAAGCTGTACGAGGCGCGTGGCTTCGGTCCCCGCGCGGCTGGCTTCCTGTACAAGGGCAAGCCCGCCAACCAGCCGATTGACTTCAACGGCAACGGCAAGATCGACACCGAGCCGGTCTCGGTGGATCTGAACGGTGACGGCATGATCACGAACCTGGGCGCGGCAAACGATGTGAAGATGATTCGCTTCCAGGCGACCGAGCACCCCGAGAAGGACAAAGGCCCCGAGCATATTGAACCGAGCGGCATTACCGCCGAACACGCTCGTTCGCTGGGCCTGATTAAGTAGGCTGACTAGGCGGCACGCCGCCGGTTGAGAGCCGTGTCAGCTCAATAAAATGGCATAGCAAAAGGTGCGGATACCGAATCATCATTCGGTATCCGCACCTTTACTCTATGTAGCTTTTAGCTCAGCTCAGCTCTCAGCTCAGCATAACGTGCAGCTCAGCAACAGAGCCTAGACAGCCTCGCTCACGCGGCCAGTATCCACCAGCACCTGCGCGATGTGGCCCAGCGCCTCCTCATTCTGCAGCGAAGAAACATCGCCCAAAGAACGGCCCTGGTACAGCTCACCGAGCAGACGGCGAGTAATCTTACCCGAACGGGTCTTCGGGATATCGGCAACCGCCACAACGTCCTTCGGCTTAGCAATCGGGCCAATGTGCTCACGCACGTGTGCGGTCAGCGCCGCTTTCAGCTCATCCTCAGTCAGGTCCTTACCCTCATCGGTGAGCGTTACGTAGGCGACCGCCTGGTGACCGGTCAGCTCATCCTCCACGGGGCAGACACCAGCCTCAACCACAGCCGGGTGAGTCACCAGAGCCGACTCAATCTCAATCGTGGACAGACGGTGACCCGAAATGTTAATCACGTCGTCGATACGGCCGAGGATGTACACGTTACCCTCTTCGTCTTCCTTCGCGCCGTCGCCAGCGAGGAACCAGCCGCGCTCGCCGTAGTGACGCCAGTAGGAATCCAGGTAACGCTGCGGGTTCTGCCACACGGTACGAGCCATGGACGGGCCAATCTTATCGACCACGATGAAGCCCTGCTTGCCAGGTTCGACCGGGTCGCCGTGCTCATCCACCACGCGGGTGGACACGCCGGGAACGGCGCGGGTAGCGCAACCGGGCAGGGGAGTGCAGTGCGGGGTACCCTCCGGGTAGGTGCCCTCGGGTGCGAATGCGGGGTCGTGCGGGCGCGGGGAGCACACGGTCGAACCGGTCTCCGACTGCCACCAGGTGTCGATGAACGCCGCGGTGCCGCCGCCCACGTGCTGACGCAGCCAGCGCCACGCCTCCGGGTTGATGGATTCACCCACCGAACCGAGCAGGCGCACGGTCGAGAAATCGTACTTGCCGGGCTCCGGGCCGTTCGGGAACGCACCCATGAGAGAACGAATCAGGGTCGGTGCGGTGTAGTAGTTGGTCACGCCGTAGCGCTCAATAACCTCAAAGTGACGGCCGTAGTGCGGGGTGTTCGGGGTACCTTCGTAAATCACCTCGGACACGCCGTTAACCAGCGGACCGTAAATTTCGTAGGTGTGCGCGGTCACCCAGGCGAGGTCGGCGGTGCACCAGTGAACGGTGGACTCTACCTTCTCGGGGTCGTTGACGGCGGACAGCTCGTCGGGGCGCAGCACGCCGTTCTCGTCCACGTAATCCGGCAGCAGATCGTAGAGCAGCGCGTGAGTGTACGCGGTCTGCACCAGGTAGCCGCCCATCGTGTGCACCAGGCCCTTGGGCTTACCGGTCGTGCCGGAGGTGTAAATAATGAACAGCGGATCTTCTGCGTCGTGCAGTTCGTAGGCGTGGGTATCCGGCTGATTGTCCACCAGGTCGTGGTACCAGACGTCGCGGCCCTCAGTCCACGGCACGGCCGCGTGTGCAACCGGGTCGGAGGCGCTGGTGCGATCCACCACGATGACGTGCTCGATGTTGTTCTCACCGGAGCATGCCTCGTCGGCGTTGACCTTCACGGGAACGACCTTGCCGCGGCGGTTCTGGCCGTCGGTGGTGATGAGGACCTTCGCGCCGGTGTCTTCCACACGGAACTTCAGCGCCTCGGCGGAGAAGCCACCGAAAACGAGGGAGTGAATCGCGCCAATACGCGCGCAGGCGAGGGTGAAAATAATGGTTTCGGGGATGACGGGCAGGTAGATGACCACGCGGTCACCCTTGCGCACGCCCAGAGACAGCAGACCGTTCGCTGCCTTCGCAATACGACGCTGCAGTTCGGCGTAGGTGATTGCCTCACGGTCGCCGGGTTCACCTTCAAAGTAGAGGGCTACCTTGTCGCCGCGGCCCGCCTCCACGTGGCGGTCCACGCAGTTGTAGGCGACGTTCAGCTTACCGCCCTCGAACCACTTAATTTCGGGGATGCTGAACTGTTCGATGCCTTCCTCGTCGAAGCCGAGAGACTTCGGCTTCTCGAAGCGGTGCGCGGTGTGCCAGGGCTCAGCCCAGGTGAGTCGCTGCGCCTGCTTCTCCCAGAACGCGACGCGCGCCTCGTCAGATTCGAGGGCGGGGTTCGGGGTGGGGTTCAGCGGGTCGGTGAACGAGTAGGGGGTGGGCAGTCCCATTATTCTCCCATCGGTTGCTGGCATTAGCACCCTTGCTCGCCGTGCCGCTGTCTGTGTGACCGTGGGGTCTGTGTGTGCGTTGGCGAGGGGGTTGCTGCGACGTCACGGAGCCAGGTCTCTCGGTCGCTCTGGATGGTTTGCCTTCTTAGTAAAGCGCGCTCCGGGCCAGGACGCAAAGGGGACCGTCATATTCGGCATGCTGTGTATCGGTTCGTAATATTCCGAAATATTTAAAGACCCCGCCCCGCGCTCACTACTGTGGGGCGCGGGGCGGGGCACATCATCATCATTCAGTAGGCGACAGGTTTCCCCGCCGACTTCTTTCTCCGGCGCGTAGCGATGATTAGCTCACCTTTGGGGAGCAACCACGCGGCGGACATCTCTCCTAAAACTCAGCGCGTGCTGAGTGTTGCGTTTAGCTGTGGTGCTAATTGCTGGTGGCGTTAGTTGCTGGGGTACTTCGCCTTCACCCAGCGCTCGAAAACACCCACCAAGGCGTCGGTAATCTTACCGAGCACCGCCAGCGCCACAATAGCCAGCAGCAGGCGGTCGGTGCGGCCGTTGTTCTGCGAGTCGGTCAGCAGGTAACCCAGACCCATGGATGCACCCAGCAGCTCAGCGGCGACCAGGAACAGCCACGCCTGAGCCAGCGCCAGACGCAGACCCGAGACCACCGACGGCAGAACCGCGGGAAGCTGAACCGTGGTGAACAGGCGCAGACCCTTCAGACCGAAGGCGCGTGCCGCCTCCACAAGCTTGGGGTCAACGTGCGCCAGAGCCGCAGAAACCGTGGTGTACACCGGGAAGAACGCACCAATAGCAACCAGGGTCACCTTGGAATTCTCGCCGATACCGATCCACAGCAGAAGCAGCGGAACCCACGCCAGGGACGGCACGGCACGTAGCGCACCAATGGTCGGTGCGGCAATCAGACGCACCGGCGCAGACAAGCCAATCAGCGCACCAAGCACCAGGCCGAGCACGGCACCAATACCGAAACCAATCAGCACACGCTGAGTAGAAATCGCCACGTGGCGGCCCAACTCGCCGCGCTGTGCCAGCTCAACACCGGCGCTGACCACACGGTCGGGGGAGGGCAGCTGAACCTGGGTGAACACGCCGTTCGTGCTCAGAATGTACCAGAGGGCAATCAGCGCCAGGGGAAGAATCAGGCCCAGGTACTGCTTACCGGCGAACGGGTTCGACGGCAGCTTCACGGAAGAGACACGCTTCTCGGCACGCTCAGCGCGAGCGCTGGAGGCGGCGGTAATCGTTGCGGCGGTCATTACTTCTCAACCACCTTTGCGATCTTCTCAACGGCTGCGCTGTCAGCCTTCTTTGCGAACTGGTCGTCCACAATGCTGTTCAGTGCCTTGTCCACGTCGGACTGGGAAGGAACGTCGCCGGACTCCACCAGGATCGGGCCGACACCCTTCAGAACCTCAACCTGCTTAGCGCCCGGAACCGGGTCGATATCCAGGTGGGTGCGCTCCATGACGACCTGGGCGGTCTCGTGCTTAATGCCGGACTCCTCCTCGACAATCTTCACGGCCTCTTCGGGGTTCTTCTTAGCCCAGGCGCGAGCGTACTCGTACACGTCCACGATGGTCTGTGCGGCGGTCGGGTTGGACTGAATGAACTTCTCGGTCGCGTTCAGGAAGCCGTAGGTGTTGAAGTCCAGGTTGCGGTAGAAGAGCACGTCGCCGCTCTCCACCTCGGCGGCAGCCATGATCGGGTCCAGGCCGCTCCACGCGTTGACCTGGCCGTTGTCCAGGGCGGTGCGACCGTCGGCGTGCTGCAGGTTCTGAATGGTCAGATCCGAAGCAGAAATACCCTCCTGCTTCAGAGCCTGCAGGAGCAGGAAGTACGGGTCGGTACCCTTGGTCACGGCAACGGTCTTGCCCTTCAGGTCCGCAACCTTGGTGATGCCCGAATCCTTGCGGGTTACCAGAGCCGACCACTCGGGCTGAGAGTACAGGCTGATGACCTTGATGGGGGAGCCGTTAGCGCGTGCCAGCAGAGCCGCCGAACCGGCGGTCGAGCCGACATCAATATTGCCGCTACGCAGCGCCTCATTCGCCTTGTTCGAGCCGGCCGACTTGACCCACTCAACCTTCTTACCCTCGGCGGCGAGGGCGGTCTCAAGCCAACCCTTCTTGCGGATAATCAGGGACAGCGGGTTGTAGGTCGCGTAGTCAATGGTCACGGTGTTCTTGTCGCCACCACCGGCAGCACCGGAGGCGCTAGCGGAACCGGAACCTTCACCGGCGCAGGCGCTGAGCAGAGTAGCAAAAGCGGCGGCTGCGGCAAGGGACTTAAGGGCGGTACGGCGAGACGGGGAGTAAGTCATGATGGAATCTTTTCGCTTCTGAAGATGATGATGTGATGTGTAAGAAATGCGTTTCGTGGCGGCTTTAGGCGTTATCTTCCACGCCGAGCTCAGCCAACAGTTCGCTACGCAGCGCCGTGATCTCTGCATCGGCGCGGTCACGCGGGTGAGAACGGTCAACGGTCACGATGCGCTGGATGGTGGCGGGCGCCTCCGGGGTGTCCTTACCGAGGACAATCACCCGGTCAGAGAGGTACAGCGCCTCTTCCACATCGTGGGTGACCAGCAGAATCGTGGTCGGGTCTTGACGGTGCACGTCCAACAGCAAATCCTGCATGTTGATGCGGGTCAGCGCATCCAGAGCACCGAAGGGCTCGTCGAGCAGCAGCACGCCGGGGTTGCGTGCGAGCGCTCGTGCCAGGGACACGCGCTGAGCCATACCGCCTGAAATTTCCTTGGGACGGTGGGTTGCGTATTCGCCCAGGCCGACCAGGTCGAGCAGGCTCGCTACGGATGCTGCGCCTTCAGATTTTTTGGTGCCCTGCGGCAGTCCGAGCGCCACGTTGTCGGCGACGGTGCGCCAGGGGAGCAGGCGCGGTTCCTGAAAGCCGATAGCTACGCGGGGGTCGAGGCCGGTCACTGCCTTCTCGCCGATACGCACGGTACCTGCGGTGATGCGGTTCAGGCCTGCCGCTGCACGCAGGAGGGTGGATTTGCCGCATCCGGAGGAGCCGATGACGGAGATAATCTCGCCGGGGGCTGCGGTGAAGGAGACTCCGCGAAGAACTTCGTGGGTTCCGCCGGGCACGGGGAAAGATTGTCCGACGTCTTCAAAGCTCAAGGGGACGGCGGCGGTGGATACGGCACGGCGGCCGTTCTTTTCACTGGTGGGTACGTCAGTTACTGCACTGTTGAGTGTCATGTCACTTCCATCGTTCCTGGCGTTAGCACCGGGGGCGGAAGAATCCGTGCCGGTTGCTGCGACGTCGTGGAGCCAGGTCTCTCAGTCGCTCTGGATGGTTTGCTTCTCCCACCCTATGGGCTGTGGTGTGCCTCAATCAACCCTGCGGGCGCGTATGAATTTCTATGACCGTATATTTCGCATTTATCACGAAATATTTCGGTTCTACGTCACAAAAAGATTTTTTCGTCACAAACGTGACCTCCCTCCCGCGCGCCCCGTACACTCAAACCACGAGATCATGAGTCCCGGCGCTAAGCTCTGGCTAGCCGGGCGGCAACCCTCTCCCGTAGCGGGGTGCCCCAGATGATGATCTGGCCTCAACGAAATGAGGCAAGTACGGCGCGAACGCGCCACCTGCACGAAGGCCACCACCGAACGCAGAAGGCATCAGGAGGCGGCGCGCGGGGTGCAGGGTACAAACCCGATCGTCCCCGATCATTCGCGAAAGGAAAATCGATGGCTGAGCAGAAGAAGCGCATCGTAGTTAACGCATTCGAGATGACCTGCATCGGTCACCAGAGCTTCGACCTCTGGCGTCACCCGCGCTCCCGCGCAACCGAGTACAACACCATCAAGTACTGGACTGACCTGGCTAAGACCCTTGAGCGCGGCCTGTTCGACGCCGTGTTCATCGCTGACGTGGTCGGCATCTACGACGTGTACAAGAACTCTGCCGCTCCCGCCATTGAGGGTGCCGCTCAGGTTCCCGTGAATGACCCCGCAACCCAGATTTCTGCAATGGCTGCAGTGACCGAGCACCTCGGCTTCGGTGTGACTGCTGCCGCTACTTTCGAGCAGCCCTACACCCTGGCTCGCCGCTACGCCTCCCTCGACCACCTCACTGAGGGCCGCGTCGGCTTCAACGTGGTGACTTCTTACCTGCCTTCGGCTGCTGAGAACCAGGGCCTGCCCACCCAGATTCCGCACGACGAGCGTTACGAGATCGCTGACGAGTTCCTGGATGTCTGCTACAAGCTGTGGGAAGGCTCCTGGGAAGATGGCGCAGTCGTCAAGGACCGCGAGCGCGGCATCTACGCTGACCCCTCGAAGGTCCACCCGATTGGCCACAAGGGCAAGTACTTCTCCGTGCCCGGTATCTCCCTGACCGAGCCGAGCCCGCAGCGCACCCCCGTGATTTTCCAGGCTGGCGCATCCAGCCGCGGCCAGAAGTTCTCCGGCAAGCACGCTGAGGCTGTGTTCATTAGCGCCCTGCGCCCGGACCTGACCCGCGTCGTGACCGACCGTATTCGTGCCGCTGCCGAGGAGCAGGGCCGTAGCCGCGACGACGTGAAGATTCTCGCAATGCTCTCGGTCATCGTGGATGAGACTGAAGAGAAGGCAAAGGCAAAGTACGAGGAGTACAAGAAGTACGTGAACCTCGAATCTGCACAGGCTATTATCGGCGGTTGGTCCGGCGTTGACCTGTCCCAGTTCGACGAGGACGAGGTTCTGAACTACGTGCAGACCGAGTCGATTCAGTCCTTCCTGACCCCCTTCACCCTGCAGGCGAAGGACAAGAAGTGGACCCGTAAGGACATCGCTGAGCACACCACCATCGGTGGCATGGGCGAGGTCATTGTTGGTGACCCGGTTCAGGTTGCTGACGAGCTGGAGCGCTGGATTGACGAGGGTGGTCTGGACGGCATCAACCTGGCGTACCACGTCTCCCCGGGCTCCTTCGAGGACTTCATCGAGTACGTTGTTCCCGAGCTGCAGAAGCGTGGCCGCTACCGCACCGAGTACGAGGGCAACACCCTGCGTGAGAACATCTTCGGTAAGGGCCACACTAAGGTTGCTGACTCCCACCCGGCTGCTAAGTACCGCGGCGCATACGTGGGTAAGCCTTCGGCTGCTGACACCCCGGCTCGCGCGATCGCTGAATAAGCGTTGCCGCTGAAGCGTGCCGTGTAGGTTCGCTCAAACTTAACGATTGAAAACAAGAACGCCCGTTCTGCTGGAGGATTTGTATCCCCGGCGGAGCGGGCGTTTCTTTGCGCTGTGCTTTCTTGACGTGGCCCGTTCTTTATACTGGGTGGCATGACTGAACTGAACCAGGTTGAACTTAACCACGATGACCGCTGCCCCTGCTCGAGCGGCGAGGTGTACGGCGCCTGCTGCGGCAGGTTCCTGGGCGAGTTTGCCGCCTCCGGCACGTTGACCGCTCCCGCGCCGGAGCAGCTGATGCGCTCGCGTTTTACCGCGTTTGCGACCGGGGATGCGGCGTACCTGCTGGCGAGCTGGCATCCGAGTACTCGCCCGGCCGCCTTGGAGTTGGAGGATGATATCCGCTGGTATCGCCTGGATATTCTGGGTGCTTCGGGTGGCCCGTTTGATGCGTCCGGTACGGTGGAGTTCGTTGCGTATTACCGTTCGGTGCCGGGTGTCCCTGCGGAGGAGCGGGTGAAGGGCAGCATGCATGAGCTGTCGCGCTTTGAGAAGGTGGGCGGCACCTGGTTCTACGTGGATGGCGACGTCCGCTAACTCTAGCTCTCGCCCCCCTGTCTCGTGCAGGGTGCGAGCACATAAAGAAATGGCAGAATCATTCCGAAACCGGAATGATTCTGCCATTCTTCGTTTTCGCTAGCTTCTGTCTTTTAGAAGCTTTTCAAAGTCAATCTGAGATATCAGCCAGACCAAGCCAAGAGGCACGCTCTGCCCCAATAGCAGGAATCAAAATAGGGGATGCGGTCATGACTAAGACGCTTTCCTGAAAACAGAATCTTGAAGAATGCGTTCTGCCTCAGCGGAACTTCGCGGATCCCCCAAATCTAGAAGATCTACCGCCACATGCAGGGGCAGAATATGGGGCGGCTCATCGCATTCACGCAAGATAACATTCGCTGAATCTGCAGAAGCCGGAACCAGATTGTACAGAAAAATGATGTTCTCTAAATCTTGGCGCGAGATATATGCATCAACCATTGAGCCGTATACCTGCGAAATATCGCTACTAATGCCGGTCAGCGACAACGCAGGGTCTTCCAAAATTGCAGGAATTTCAGCGGGAGGAGCCAACAGGTGATGCACTTTCAACCCGCGGCGGGCTCGGTATCGCTCAACAGACGCAGGTCCTTGCATCTGAATTGCTGAGGCGCGTTCTTTCGCCCTGCGGCGTTCCTCAGCAGATAGAACAGATGACTGCCCGTCACAGTAGCGAGCCAAAGCGTTGAATGCTTCAAAAGAAATAGGGCGGCCAGCATTACTGCGGTGTGCTGCGGGGATGGCGTCGACAACCCAGCGGCTCCCCAATTTACGACCTTGGAGCATTCCGCGTTCTAGGCGGGCGCGTACGCTTCGCTCTGAAACCTTAGCTTCTTGAGCATACTCTTGAACGGACATCATGGCAGAATCATACCGGAAACGGAATGATTCTGCCATGATTTTTCCTTGCACCCAGGCGCGATAAGGAACATGTAAGAGCGAATCAGATACACAAAAGGCAGGCCCTTCGGCAGCTTGAAAACTTACGTTCTCAGCTACCTCAGGAACCTGCCCTCAGCAAATATGTGCTCCGTTGGACTTAGTGGGTCCAGCCGTTAATGATGCCCATACCGAAGTAAATCACGAACACCGCGGAGACCAGGTACATCAGCCAGTGCACATCCTTGCCGCGGCCCTGCACCAGGCGAATGAAGGTGTAGGACACGAAACCGGCGCCAATACCGTTCGCAATCGAGTACGACAGCGGCATGAAAATAATGGTCAGGAACGCCGGGATGCCCAGACCCCAGTCAGTCCAGTCAATGTTCACGGCCTGGCGGATCATCAGGAAGCCGACCACAACCAGTGCGGGGGCAACCGCCTCGAAGGGAACGATGGTGACCAGGGGCGAGATGAAAATCGCCAGCAGGAACAGCACACCGGTCACAATGTTCGCGAAACCGGTGCGTGCGCCCGCACCAATACCGGTAGCGGACTCCACGAAAATCTGGTTCGCCGAACCGGACGCGCCACCACCAACAACGGAACCGAAAGCGTCCACGAGCAGGACCTTGTCGATGTCCTCAACCTTGCCGTCCTTCATGGTGCCAGCCTCGGCGGCAAGACCCACCGAAACGCCCATCGCGTCGAAGAATACGGACAGCAGAATGGTGAACACCAGCAGCGACGCAGCCAGCGGGCCGATGTGGGTGAACGCGCCGAACAGGTCAGCGGAACCGATGAGGGAGAAGTTCGGGGTGGTGAACTTCATGTCATCCAGGGAGGGCACGTTCAGCGACCAGCCGGTTGCCGCCTTCTGCACGGAACCGGAGGGGACAACCGCCTCCAGAATCAGAGACAGCGCGGTGGAGGCGAGCACGCCCCACAGAATCGCGCCCTTCACGTTGCGGATGAACAGGGCGATGGTCAGGAACAGGCCGAAGAGGAAGACGAGGGTGGGCCAGCCGAGCAGGTGACCGCCCGCGCCGAGGCTCACCGGAACGGTGGAGCCTGCAGCGTCGGGCATGCGGCGGATAATGCCGGAGTCGACCAGACCGATAAAGGAAATGAAGAAGCCGATACCGACCACAATCGCGGTCTTGAGCGACTCGGGGACCGCTTCAAACACCGCGGTGCGGAAGCCGGTCAGCACCAGAACGGTCATGATCAGACCGGCAAGAACGACCAGACCCATGATGTCTGCCCAGGTCAGGTTCGGGGTGGTGGCAATGGTGGAGGCGAGCAGCGCGTTCACTCCCAGGCCAGCCGCCATGGCGAAGGGCTGCTTAGCGATAACACCCATGAGGATGGTCATCACGCCGGCAACCAGCGCGGTCACAGCCGCGACGGGTGCGATACCGAGGGTGCGTTCGGATGCGTCAGCACCGGTACCGATGACGAGGGGGTTCAGCACCACGATGTAGCTCATGGCGAAGAATGCGGCGAGGCCGCCGCGGAATTCTGCGGCGATGGAGGAGCCGCGTTCGGAAATCTTGAAGTAGCGGTCGAGTGCGCTGGTGGGCGCTGCCGCCTTCTGGGGTTCAGACATGTGAGGATCCGTTGATGTTGTTCGGTGTGTACTGTCGCGCCGCCGGTTTCACGGGTGAAAGCCATGCCGGGCGCCACAATGGTTCAACCATTGTAGGCGCCGCCGCTTGGCTTGTGCCGTTGAAACGCGTTGTGTGCGGCGGTTCAGTCGGTGATGTGGTGTTTCCCCGCCCTAGCCAAATAACCAGAATCGGCAACCGAGGCAAGGAAAGAATAGCGCAGGGCGGGGTACCGGCAACCCGAAGGTGCCGGTACCCCGCCCTGATGGTGCCCGCTCCTCCACGTGGGAGGGTGAGGCACCCGATGTATTTAGTGCATCCAGCCGGTAATCAGGCCGTTAGCGAAGAAGATGAGGAATACTGCGGAAACCACGTACATGAGCCAGTGCACGTCCTTGCCGCGACCCTGCACCAGGCGGATGAAGACGTAGGAGATGAAGCCTGCGCCGATACCGTCCGCGATGGAGTAGGAGAGGGGCATGAAGATGATGGTCATGAATGCGGGGATACCCAGACCCCAGTCGTTCCAGTCAATGTTCACTGCCTGGCGGATCATCAGGAAGCCAACGAACACCATTGCGGGTGCAACAGCTTCGAAGGGCACGACGGTAACCAGCGGGGACAGGAAGATTGCGACGAGGAACAGTGCGCCGGTGACGATGTTCGCGAAGCCGGTGCGTGCGCCCGCGCCGATACCGGTTGCGGATTCCACAAAGATCTGGCTTGCGGAGGAGGAGGTGCCACCGCCGGCTACGGAGCCGAGGGCGTCCACGAGCAGGACCTTGTCGACGTTCTCAATCTGGCCGTCCTTGATGGTGCCTGCTTCGGTTGCGAGACCGACGGAGGTGCCCATTGCGTCGAAGAACGCGGAGATGAGGATGGTGAAGATCAGCAGAACGGCTGCCATGCCGCCGAGGGTGCCGAAGGCACCGAACAGGTCAGCGGAGCCAAACAGGGAGAAGTTGGGCAGCTTGCTGGTGTTGGAGTCCCAGACGGGGACGTTCAGGGACCAGCCGGTCGGGGACTGAAGCGAGCTGCCGGAGGGCACGACCTTCTCCAGGATGATGGAGAGGGCGGTGGAGGCGAGCACGCCGTAGAGGATTGCACCCTTCACGTTGCGGATGAACAGCGCAATGGTGAGGAACAGGCCGAAGAGGAAGACGAGGGTGGGCCAGCCGAGCAGGTGGCCGCTCACGCCGAAGGAGACGGGCACGGTGGTGCCTGCTGCGTCGGGCATACGGCGGATGATACCTGCGTTGACGAGGCCGATGAACGCAATGAAGAAGCCGATACCGACGACGATTGCGACCTTGAGCGATTCGGGAACCGCGTTGAACACTGCGGTGCGGAAGCCGGTCAGCACGAGGATGGTCATCAGCACACCAGCCCATACGACGAGACCCATGATGGCGGGCCAGGTCAGTCCGGGGGTGGAGGCGATGGTGGTTGCCAGTAGCGCGTTCACGCCGAGGCCTGCCGCCATGGCGAAGGGCTGCTTGGCGATGACGCCCATGAGGATGGTCATGACGCCTGCGACCAGTGCGGTCATTGCTGCGACCTGCGGTACGCCGAGCGCGTTGCCGGATGCGTCCTTGCCGAGGCCGATGATGAGGGGGTTCAGCACGACGATGTAGCTCATCGCGAAGAAGGTGGCGAGGCCGCCGCGGAATTCGGCGGCGATGGTGGAGCCTCGCTCAGTGATTTTGAAGTAACGGTCCAGTGCGCCCTTGGCTTCTGCCTTGGGGGTCTGGGGAGCCGCGGTGTTCTCAGAAGACATTCGTGAAAATCCGTAGATACTCATAGTCGGGGCGGGCGCCGGGGTTCCGAGCCCGCATAAAAAAGTGCCACTTCCCGGTGTGTTGGGGAGGTGACACTGTTGTTACCGAAATATTCTACGGTTAAAGTTTCTCTAAGCGTTAATCCAGGAAACTCCCAGCTTTCGTTCAGGAAGCCTGATTAAGGCAGGGTAAAAACTCTAAAATCCGCTGACTAGTAAAAAAATATATGTTTTAAATCTAAATATTCTGAAAAACTATATTATTTTCTTCACTGTAGTGCTAGTATTGTTACCACACACAGGACGGAAGAGCAAAATATATTTCCTGCAAAGGGGAAAGTTCTACCGAAAGGTAAGACTATGAAAGTCATGAAATCACTCGCTGTGCTCGCCATGTCGGGGGCACTCGCAACTGGTGTTGGGGCAGCCGCCCTGGCCGGTACTCAGAAGCCGCATGAGGGCGGCGATTGGAATTATGGGGTTGAGTGGGTCGGTAACCGTGCCTTCTCTGATTATCACCATAACGATCGTTGTCATGGTTCTACTGTTACTACTGTGGTCGGGACTGTCCGCTCCGTAGATACTCGTGCTGGTGAAACTTCTCGGGCATCGAAATGGACCTGGGGAAATTTGTTCTTGTACCATCACCCTTCCTATCACTACCGTGTCTGCTAAACCTGTAGGCACATAAACGGATACGTGGGCGGGCGCTGTAAAAGCGTCCGCCCACTGTACAAAATTACGTCAGTTACCGGAGTTCAACGATGAAAAATGCTCTGAGAGTGTGCGCAGTATTGTGCACGGTTCTGACCTTTCTGCTGGGTAGCGCCCTCATCTCTGTCCTGGAGACGCAGGCTCCTCTGGGTACCAATGCACAGGTACAGCTTTCTCTGCGTTCTTCGCAGCAGTCTAAGTCTGAGCTGATTCAGAACTTTGATACCTTGGTGGATCGCTACGCTGCCGATGGTGCCCAGCTACTCAAGGTGGTCGCCGACCCCGAAGATTTCTGGCACGGAAAATCCATCTACGTTTTTGGGGCAAATTCACTGAGCTCTGACGGTGAAACTATCGATTGGTTCGACCCGGATAAGCACGGGAAAAAATATCCATCACGAGCACTCGGGGATTCTTCGCTTGACGGCCAATACGCGCTAGCGGGTAGCCAAGAATTTGTGCGTGCTTTTGAAAACCTTGCCCGTGAACAAGGCATGGATGTTAAAGTTACCTCCGTTAACCCGGTGCGTGTTGTCTACGGGGCTGTTACTTCTTCGGGCTCTTTGACGAGCCTTATCTGCCTGGCTGTGCTCTTCTGTACCGCAATCATGGGGTGGTTGTCGGTCCGTTCGCGAACTCAGAATATTCTGCTTCTAAACGGATACTCCCCGCGTCGTCTGCAGCTAAGGGATGCACAAGATCTCCTGCTCCTGGCGCTACCTCCTGCAGCGGTAACAGCATTGTGCATGGGATGCGTAGAGGGGTTCGTGTACGGTGTGGCGCATCTTCCTCAACTGATGGGGGTTACAGCGCTAATCTTTGCCGTGTTTACCGTTCTCATGCTGGTTGCTCTACTGCTTATCAACCTCATGACTTGGCCAAGCATTAATGCTGTGGGACGTAGGGAACCGGCGTATCGACGTTTTACAGTTCCGAGTGCAATCGCTAAGTATGCTGTGGTGGTTTTAGTGGCGTGCACTATTCCGGGTCTGGTCTCAAGTGCTCAAGTGAGTTTGGGTAGGAGCGATTCGGCGGCTGGCTGGTCTCTTCTTTCTGACCAGTACACCTTACGAGTGAACGTGCCTGAATCGACGATACGGGATGAACAGGCGCTCGCCTCCTACGACCAGGCCACAGTGCGTGCTTTAGGTTCTCTTGAATCACGGAACGGTGTCCTCTTGTCCTATGCGTTGGAAAACGTTAAGGGTTTGGAGGGTAGCGAATACGATGGCGCCCTTATGGTGAACCGCGCCTATGTGGACCTTCTTCAGCAACGTCTTGGCTTGTCGTTCAAGAACGTTGAGGATAGCAACTTCCCTGGATCTCAGTCTTTGCGTGCAGAGTATTCTTTCCACCAGAAGGACCGGGAGGATCGCGGATTTACTCTGCTCACTGTGGAGGATAAAACCAACTCGTCGGGGGTAAAGGTGCCTGCTTTGAGCTCTCAGGATTCACGGCTTCTGAACTATAAAAAGCCTGTTCTTGTGGTAACCGAATCGGCGACGCAGAATCTACAACCTTCCTTTATTTCTGCGGCCTTGACTACCGGTAACGTCATGGTCTCTCAGCCTGCGTCTGTACGGGCTGCCTACAACGCTGAGGAAATTGGGCAGACCCTACTTTCTGTGGACCGCGCGGGAGAGGAACACCTTTACATCGCGCAGCTGGAACGTAACCAGTATGTTGCGCATCTAGTGGGCCTAGCAATTCTCTGTGCGGCACTCATTATTGGCACAGCAATTAATACGTACATTACCCTTGCGGCTCGTGCTCGTAATGATTTTGTTTTACGTACTGCTGGTCTGCCTCTCAGAACAATTTTTAGTGGGTACCTTCTGAAGGAAACCTGCATTGTGTGCCTTTGCTCTGCTGCTGGGTTGGTACTTCTTCTGGTGCAGGGAGCAGAGTACGCCTTTTCAGCGATGGCGGCACCGCTGTTGTACGGCACTATTCTGGCGCTGGTGCTGAGACTGAGTTTTAACCGTATCTTCACCGCGACGGTTCACCGTCGTCACGTATAGGAGTGAATGATGAGGAATACTGTTTATCCCTCTGGCAATGTGGAACATCCTGAGGTAACTATCGCCTCCCGCGACATTGTGGTGTATGCGCAGGGGCAGCCCATTCTCCAGAGTCCTCACTTTGAGGCATATGCGGGGGAAGTAACTGGCATTGTGGGTCCGAGCGGATGCGGTAAAACGACGCTTTTGAATGTGTTGGGTCTGCTGATGCCGCCTCATGAGGGTGAGGTTGTTATTGGGGGCCGGCATATGGAACGTGCTCGCGAGAAGGAGCGTCTTGCGTTCTGGGCTGATGAAGCTTCCTTCGTTTTTCAGGATTACGGAATTATTGAGGAATGGAGCGTTATCGAGAATATTCTGCTTGATCGTAAGACCTTTGGTCGTGCTCGTATTACGGATGAGAGCCGCGAGCTTTTGAACGTCATTGGTCTTGAAGGGAAGGAACGTACTTCGGCTGCCCTGCTGAGTGGTGGTGAGAAGCAGAGGGTGGGTATCGCTCGGGCAATCCACAAGGGTGTGCGCTACATTTTTGCGGATGAGCCGACGGCAAGTCTTGATGCTGAGAACCGGGCATTGGTTGTTGAGCTGTTGAGCTCTGCTGCTCGGCGTGGAGCCACAGTTATCGTGGCGACTCATGATGCAGATATGATGACCGCCTGCGATAGGGTATGCCGTCTTGAAGCCCCTACCAGAATTCCCGATTCGGGATTAGTGGATGTAAATGTAAATTCTCATCGGAAGGAGAACGGATCATGACGACAAGGAGCCCTCTAGCTCGTGATGAGTATGATCGTGCGCCGGAAAATTCAGGAAGCGATGCCCCTCAAAAGAATGGATTGCGGCATCTGCCGCGAAAAGTGGTGGGCGTTCTAGTATCTTGCGTGGTGTTTGTTGGCGCTCTTCTGGGCCTGTACTGGGGCGGGGCTTTTGAGCCATGGCTGAATGAGTATTCGACCACTACACCAGCCTGTGCAACAGCTTCTTCACCGGAGGATGTGCAGCAAGCTCTTGCGCGGACTGAAGAGCTTAACGCTATTCGTTCGACTGCGAAGAATGTTGAATTCTCCCAGACTCTTCTGTGTGATGGGCAGAAGGCTGTTTTGACGATTACGTACACTGACCGGTCGGATTTTAAGCGTTTGAATGATGCGGTGACTTCGGCACATTTGGGTGCTGCTGCTGAGATTAAGCTCAAGAGGTAGGCGTGTAAAGAACGGTGGTTGTTTATCGCCCCTGCGCGAACAATGATAGTGCGTTAGGTTAGTAGACCCTAAGTTTCTGCTATATTCGAGGTGAAACATGCGTCGCCGGATGCAGGGTTCCGTGTGGTGAGCCTTTTTCGGCATAGATGAGAATTCGGCATAGATGAGAAGGAACCCACCGTGACTGAAACTCCCCAGGAAAACACCGCTGAGAATTACCCCGCCGCGGAATCCCTGCCGGTACGCCAGCGCGCCGTCGTAGCAACCGACCGCCCCGCCCGATACATCAAGCAGCTCGGCTCGCACATGGGCCGCAAGCTCGGCACCGCAGAACTGCCCGACGGTATCCGCCTCACCTTCAACCGCGACGGTATTTTCCGCGGCTACGGTGACCTGCGCGAAATCGACGGTGCCCTCATCATGGAGGTGCGCGCCGAAAGCGACGAGTTGGCTGCTGGTCTGGCGGATGTGCTGGACCGCCACCTGGTCCGCTTCGGTGAGCGTGACGAACTGGTCGTCACCTTCGAGGCGGTACCCGCCTCCTAGTCCCTGCTTTCTAGTCTTCGTTACCCTGCCCCGCCCTCCTGCACCTCGGAGGGTGGGGCAGTTTTTACGCCCGCCGCGTGCGCAGGGTTCCGGAACCGACCGTGCCGCACCTCCCCGGATTAGGTGACCCCGCCCGGATTAGGTGACAGAAAATTGTCCTATTTAGTGGGCGACGACATATAAGCCCCCGAACACCCGTCAATCCCCGGTAAAATAGGCAGGAAGTGAACACTAAGCTCACCGCCTGTTCGCGCCGCACCGGGCGCCGGACGGTGAACTTCGAAAGGAAGATTTTCGTGTCTGAAGCAGCACGCCCCCTGCGCGTCGCCGTTATTGGTGCAGGTCCCGCCGGTATTTACACCGCCGACATCCTCACCAAGTCTGAAGAGGTCCGCACCGGCGCCGTCGAGGTCGCCATCGACATCTTCGACCGCTACCCCGCCCCCTTCGGCCTGATCCGCTACGGTGTGGCACCGGATCACCCCCGTATCAAGGGCATCATCACCGCGCTGCACAAGGTCTTGGACCGCGGCGACATCCGTTTCTTCGGCAACGTCGAATACGGCAAGGACCTGACCCTCGCCGACCTGCGCGAACACTACGACGCCATCATCTTCGCAACCGGCGCGATTTTTGATGCACCCCTGAACATTAAGGGCATCGACCTGGACGGCTCCTACGGCGCAGCAGACTTCGTCTCCTGGTACGACGGCCACCCCGACTACCCCCGCACCTGGCCGCTCGAAGCTGAGCAGGTTGCAGTGCTCGGTAACGGCAACGTTGCCCTGGACGTCTCCCGAATTCTCTCCAAGCACGCTGACGACCTGCTCGTCACCGAAATCCCCGACAACGTCTACGAGGGTCTGAAGGCTTCCCCCGTGACCGACGTGCACGTCTTCGGTCGCCGCGGCCCCGCACAGATGAAGTTCACCCCGCTCGAGCTGCGCGAACTCGCACACTCCCGCGACGTGGACATCGTCCTGTACGAGGAGGACTTCCAGTTTGACGCTGCTTCCGAAGAAGCAATGGAGAAGAACGCACAGACCAAGGTCATGATGAAGACCCTGCGCGGCTGGCTGGAAGACCAGAAGAACAACGAGCAGACCGCATCCCGCCGCCTGCACCTGCACTTCCTGCAGTCCCCGCACGAGATCCTCGGCGAAGACGGCAAGGTCGTGGGCCTGCGCATGGAGCGCAACAAGCTCGACGGCAACGGCGGCATCATCGGCACCGGCGAGTACGTGGACTACCCCGTACAGGCTGTCTACCGCGCGATTGGTTACTTCGGTTCCGAACTGCCCGAAATCGGTTACGACGACAAGCGCGGCGTCATCACCAACGTTGAGGGTCGCGTCGTGGACGAGAACGGCGAGGTCGTTCCCGGCCTGTACGCATCCGGTTGGATTAAGCGCGGCCCCGTCGGCCTGATCGGCTCCACCAAGTCTGACGCACTCGAGACCATCACCCACCTGCTCGAGGACCGCGAGAACCTCTACACCGCACCCGAGCCGGAGGCAGAGGCATTCAGCGCCTACCTGGACTCCAAGGGCATCAAGTACACCACCTGGGAAGGCTGGCACCGCCTGGACGACCACGAGAAGGCACTGGGCGCCGCATCCAAGGATGCTGCCGGTGAGCCTCGCGCCCGCGTGAAGGTTGTGGACCGCGACGAGATGATTAACGTCTCCCGCGGCGAGTAATCCTTACGTTGAGTACGTAGAGTATAGAAATCGACCCCGTACCGTGAACCGGTGCGGGGTCGATTTTTGTCTATATATAAGGAAGCAGGGGAGTAGGGGGCTCTCGGAAAGTGCTCGCCCGGAAGAGCCGTCGAAAGAGCGGTTAAAGAAACCCACCCCGCACCATGAGGTCATGCGGGGTGGGCTGGGTAGGTGCCGAAGATACTCGAGGACATACCCTCCGGCTACCCGGACGCGCAACGAGCCCATGCAGTGACTCCACGTGCGGCGCATCCCTTAACGGGGTCTAGAAAGCTAAAGAAACACCAAGATTAGCTCTCTAAACAAGCGCATAGCCGTACGGTGTGTAGACTATGCACACTTTTTGAGGACGTCCTCAATGCCCAAAATGGCCTTGAGTACGGTTTCAGTTTCAGTACCCAGCTTCTTGCGAGCTTCACCAGAAATGACGGCCTTCACGATGTTCTTGAAGGTCTTCCACTGCTTGAAGGCGTTAACGAGTGCCTTAATAAGCTTGTAAATGGCGATGCCCAGCTGAATGACAAACTTTGCAATACTGACAACGCAGGCAATAACACCAACGGGGGAGAGCGCTGCGTGGGCTCGTCCATCAGACTTACGAACAGCGGCCTTGGCGCTTGCAATCTGACGGCCTGCGTCAGTGCCCTGGACGGTGGTCAGGTTGCCCAGTGCGCTCTCAATGCCGCTGTTAACGCGGTTGGAGGATCCAGGCTTCGCATACTTCAAACGGGCAGGTACCTGCTCTAGGCGGCGCAGAATCAGCTTGAGCTGCTGGTCGGCAGTCATTGCCTTTTGCGGATGCGCCATCTGCTGTGCCTGCGCTGCGGGTGCAACTGCACAGCCGAGAGCGATGGTTGCGGTGCCTACGCCGAGTGCACGGAATGCCGTGCGGCGATTCATCGTTGCGGACACTGGATCCCCCTTCGGATCTCTATGCGGTTTATCGGTGCTGTAATGTGCGGTGACTTTACGTCTGGGGCTCCGGAAGTGGCCCCGTACAAGGTCCGGAAGTGACCTCACGCCCTCTATAGTACGGTGCTCAAAGAGGGGGCTTCAAGCCATTTCAGGGGGTATTTTCAGCCGGCTTTCATCTCTCCTTGTCAATCGCTAGAGGTTTATCAAATCTTTATATTTCTGCGTCGTCATAATTGCGTAGATATCTGCACTGAGAGAAAAATAAGCGTCTGACAAGCCGGTTTATTGTATTCCCAAGAATGAATATTTGCATCTACGTGCATTCTGGCCTGTAGTTGCTTTGCACGGCAGATTTTTGGGGCTTCCTGGGGGGGGGCTGGGGTGAGCCCCGCTGAATGATGCACCACAGAATCTGCCAAAGACGTATCGCGGAATCCACCGCGGGATCCACTGCAGGGTCCACAGCATGATTCACCGTGCACTCTCTTGTGGTTTTGTGGCCCGGTCTGTGCTTGCTTGCGCACCTTATATTTGTGCCCCTTATATAGAGGTGCCAGAAAGTACTGAAAATTTTTTGGAGAGATTGTGGAGCTTTTAGAGCTGCCGTGAGGTGGGTGAGGGAGCGGAAAACGGATTTTCGGAACTCTGGTGAAGGGCCGTTCAAAAGTTTTGACTCTCTTTGGAGCGTCTCCGGAACAAAATTTTGAAAGATTCTGAAGAAAATCTGTAGAAATGGAGGTGGCGAAAAAGTCTTTCTCTGGGCTCCTGTAGGTACCCAAACGTGTCTAAAAACCTTCCAAAAGCCCCTGATATGGGGTGTTGTGAAGAAATTTTAAAATTTTTTGAAGTTTTTCTGAATCCTCATTGACAAGCTTAAACACATATGTGTCAGGCTATAAATGGTCGAAAATGGGGGTCAAAATCGGGCAAAATCGAACAAAACGGTTTGCGCGCCTCCGCAAACCTGTCATAGACTAGTGGAGGTTCGAACGACGGGATGAAGAAAACGGAACCTGTTCGATCGACTAGGCCCCCATCGTCTAGCGGCCTAGGACGCCGCCCTTTCACGGCGGTAGCACGGGTTCAAATCCCGTTGGGGGTACTTGCAAATCATATCGATTTGCAAAGCCAAGTTAGATGATATAGAATTTACTTCTGTTGATTCCAACAAGGCCCCGTAGCGCAGTTGGTTAGCGCGCCGCCCTGTCACGGCGGAGGTCGCGGGTTCAAGTCCCGTCGGGGTCGCTCTGGCCGCGTAATTTCAGATGATTCATCATCCGAAGACGCGGTCATTGCGTATCTAAAAGTAAATACGCAAGGCTCTGTAGCTCAGTTGGTAGAGCGTACGACTGAAAATCGTAAGGTCACCGGATCGACGCCGGTCGGAGCCACGAAATCCGCCTCCAGGCTTCTACAGTGGGGCGGGTTTTGTTTTTAAAAAACTTTGCGGTTGCAGATACTGCAAAACCGTCGAAAAGGCGGCATCTTGGGAATAAAACCCTGAGGTGCCGCCTTTTTATATACGGTCTATGTACAGAACAGGTACACCACACTCACTGTAGAAACGCCCAGCAGGAAGCTACTCGATAATTTCTGCTCAAAGAGCGCATACAACGGGTTGCAGAAAGGATTACCGCACCCATGACTGCCCAGAATTTCAGTACACAGCCTCCGGAGAGCTCACCCCAGATTCCGTGGGCAAAAAATGCTGCTGTCGATAGTGCGCAGGCGGGCGGAATCCGCCTCGAGAACATCACCAAAAGCTACCCGAGCCGAACCGGTGAACCCACCACGGTGCTGCAGAACCTGAACCTGCATATTCCCGCCGGGCAGATTACCGTGTTCGTTGGCCCCTCCGGCTGCGGTAAAACCACTAGTCTGCGCATGATTAACCGCATGGTGGAGCCCAACAGTGGCACCATCACCATTGACGGCGTGAACGTGCACGAGAAGAACCCCTACGAGCTGCGCCGCGGTATCGGCTACGTGATGCAGCAGGGTGGGCTCATGCCGCACCGCACCGTCGCGCAGAATATTGCCACCGTACCGCGCCTGCTCGGCGCCTCCCGCAAGGAGGCGCAGGCGCGCGCCCTCGAACTGCTCAACGTGGTCGGTCTGGATTCTTCGTACGCCAAGCGCTACCCCTCCCAGCTTTCGGGCGGTCAGGTGCAGCGCGTTGGTGTGGCGCGTGCTCTCGCCGCCGATGCGCCCGTCCTGCTGATGGACGAGCCGTTCTCCGCGGTGGATCCGGTGGTGCGCACCGACCTGCAGAAAGAGCTGCTGCGCCTACAGGGGCAACTCGCCAAGACGATCGTGTTCGTCACCCACGACATTGACGAGGCGCTTCTGCTCGGCGATACAATCGCCGTCTTCGCGGAGGGCGGTCGCCTCGCGCAGTTCGGCACTCCCGAAGAGATTCTCTACAGCCCCGCTGATGATTTTGTGCGCTCCTTCGTGAGCCGCTCGGTTGCCGGTCTGCTGGATGAGCAGACGGTGCGCCAGGCGCGCGCACGCCGACTTGCCACCTCCCGAGAAGCACAGAATGGTGCGGTAGAAGGCGAGAAAAGCGAATGAGTCTTCTAGAAAATATTGTGCTCGCGGCACCACCTCTCGCCGCAAGCGATATGCACTGGGAATGGGTCGCCACCAATAGTCAGCGCATCCTCGAGCTGACCCTCAGCCACCTCTACCAGGGCGTCGTGCCCGTCGCGATTGGCGCTCTCGTCGCGCTGCCGGCCGCCTACTACGCGAGCCGTCGCCGTGACCGCGGTTCCGAACGCCGCATCGGTGCGCGAACCCTCATGCACCTCTCCTCACTGCTGTACACCATCCCCTCGATTGCGCTGTTCGTGCTGATGCCGCTCATTCTGGGAACCTCCATTATTTCCCCGCTGAACGTGCTCGTTGCCCTGAGCGTTTACTCCTTCTCGCTCATGGTGCGCTCCGGTGTGGATGCCTTCGACTCCGTACCCGATAGCGTGCACGAATCTGCACGCGCCCTCGGATACACGCCCCGACAGGCGCTGATGGAGCTCTACTTGCCCCTCGCTACGCCCGTCATTATGGCGGGAATCCGCGTGGCAACCGTGGCGAATATTGCGATGGTGTCCGTGGGTGCCCTCATCGGTGTGCCCTCGCTCGGCACGCTCTTCACCGACGGACTCGCGCGCAATATCCCTTCGGAAATCCTGGCTGGCGTGATCCTTAGCCTGCTGCTCGCGTTGGTCCTCGACCTGCTCCTTATCCTTCTGACGAGGGCATTTACGCCCTGGCAGGCGGCTACGGTTGCGAACCGCCGCAGTCCCGAAAGGAAGGCATAACCCGTGAACGTCATAGAACGAACCTTCGCCTACCTCATGGACGGCGCCAACTGGCAGGGAAGCGGCGGAATCCTCGTGCGCCTGCTCGAACATCTGAGCGTCACCGCCCTCGCCACCGCCTGCGCGGCACTCATCGTCGTGCCCCTCGGCCTCTGGGCTGGGCACCACCGCCCGGGTTACGGCACCAACCGCGGCCGTAGCAACCTGCTCATGAGCACCGTTGCTGCCACCCGTGCGCTGCCCGCACTCGGTCTGCTCACTATCCTGGCACTCTGGCTGGGCGTCTCGACCCTGCCCTCCCTCATCGTGCTCATTATTATTGCGGCGGCACCCCTGCTCGCCGGAGTTCTTGAAGGCCTCGCCGCCGTACCGGAAGACCTCGTGGACGCAGCCCGCGCTCAAGGCCTGACCGAATGGCAGATTCTGACCCGCCTCGAAATCCCGCTCGCCGCCAACATGATGCTCGGCGGGCTCCGCTCCGCACTCGTGCAGGTCATCGCAACCGCGACCATCGTTGCTTACCTGAGCGGCGGAACCCTCGGTAGGTACCTCTTTGACGGGCTCGCCGTGCGCGACTACCCGCGCATGCTCGTCGCAACCCTGCTCGTGGCGCTTCTCGCCTTCGCCGTGGACGCGCTCATGGGCCTTGCGCAGCGTGTGCTCACCCCCGCGGGGCTCACCATCAACCGGAAGAAGGCATGAACCCGATGAATCAGACGCCTCAAACCTTCACGCACCGTACTGTGCAGCCCCGCGCCGTATCTCGTCGCACTGCCCTCACCGCCGCCGGAGCGTTCGGCATGGCGGGTATTCTCAGCGCCTGCGGGCTCAGCGGCGACAAAGTCTTCAGCGGCGAACACGAAGGAATCATCGTCGGCTCAGCAGCCTTCGCCGAATCCCAAATCCTCGCCGAAATCTACGCCGGAGCCCTCGCCCGGGCGGGATTCAATGCCCGCACCCAGCTGAGCATCGGCGCCCGCGAGGCGTACCTGGGGGCACTCGCCTCCGGTGCGGTGGACGTTATCCCGGACTA
Source organism: Rothia sp. HMSC066G07 (assembly GCF_001814485.1). Taxonomy (NCBI): domain Bacteria; kingdom Bacillati; phylum Actinomycetota; class Actinomycetes; order Micrococcales; family Micrococcaceae; genus Rothia; species Rothia sp. HMSC066G07. The sequence goes on from NZ_KV816926.1 coordinate 97,144, forward strand.
CTCCGGAAACCTACTGCTCTACCTGGACCCGAAGGCTACAGCTAACACTGCGCAGGAGATTCTGCAGGCGCTACCCGCCGCCCTCGGCACCCTCACCACGGGTGGCTCCGGGGCTGAAATCCGCGCCCTGAACGCCTCCGAGGCGGAGGATAAGGACTCGCTTGTCGTTACCGCGCAGACCGCCCAGAAGTACGGTCTGCGAAGCCTTGAAGACCTCGCCTCCCGCTGTACGAACCTGAAGCTCGGTGCCGCCCCGGAGTTCGCCGAGCGTGCCTACGGCATCCCGGGTCTGAAAGAGAAGTACGGATGCGTCCCCGCCGAGTTTGTGCCCCTCTCGGATGGCGGCGGCGCGCTGACCGTCAAGGCCCTGCTGGATGACACCGTGCAGGTGGTTGACCTCTACTCGACCACCCCCGCAATTGAGCAGAATCAGCTGGTGGTGCTGGAGGATCCGAAGAACATGATTCTGGCTCAGCAGGTGCTGCCCATTATCAATACGTCGCGAGTTCCCGACTCTGCGGCGGAGGTTCTGAACCGCGTTTCGGCGAAGCTCACTACCGCTGATTTGCGTACTTTGAATGACCGTGTTTCGGGTACCTCTAAGCAGGAGCCCGCGCAGGCGGCGGCTACCTGGCTGAACGAGCACGGCTTCTAAGATTCTTCCTGATATTCCATATTAATTCCTCTATAGGAATGTCTATAAACAAAACCGACCTGGGAATATTCTAGAAATAGAATATTGCCAGGTCGGTTTATATTGCCCTTATCCCACACGTTAGGGGAGGGGCATATAGTAGCTTTTAGCCCTCAATCAGCAACGCCAGAGCCTCGTAGGGGCGCAGGCTCAGCGTCACCGTCTCAGCTGAATCAGATACAGCAGAATCCGCCGCAGCGGAATCGACCGTAGAATTCTTGTAATTACACACCAGCACGCGACCGGAACGAACGAACTCAGCCGGAACCTCAACCTCGGTCGGCTCACCGTAGAAGTTCGTCAGCACCAGCAGACGCTGTGCTGGGCTACCGTCCTCGGAGCCAGCCTCAGCGGGCAGCTCACGCAGGTACGCAAAAACCCGCTCGTGATTCAGCGCGTAGGGCGCGTACGAACCCACAGAAATGACCGGGTACTGCTTACGCAGGGCAATCAGGTTGCGGTAGTACGGAAGAATCACACCGTCGCGCTCCTCATCCTCCACCGAAATACCGGCGCCGGTCGCCGCATCACGTACCGGGCCGGGAGCCAGCCACGGCGACTCGGAGCCGAAACCGGCAGTCACCGGATCCGCGGTCCACTGCATCGGCACACGCGAATTATCGCGAGCCTTCGACGCCACAATTTCCAGAGCCTGCTGCTCGCTCAGACCGCGCTCACGCAGCATCGCGTAGGCGTTGTGTGCCTCCACATCCACGTACTGCTCGATCGAGGAGTAGACCGGGTCAATCATGCCGATTTCCTCACCCTGGTACACGTACGGGGTGCCGCGTAGCAGGTGAATCACGGTCGCCAGCATGGTTGCCGACTCGGCACGGTAACGCTCAACGTCACCAAAACGGTTCAGCGCGCGCGGCTGGTCGTGGTTATTCCAGAACAGCGCGTTCCAGCCGCCGCCGGCCTGCATACCCAGTGCCCAATCGTTCAGAATCTGCTTCAACTCGGCAAAACGGAACGGAACCTTCGACCACTTCTCGCCGTTCTCGTAGTCCACCTTCAGGTGGTGGAAGCTGAACACCATATCCAGCTCGTGGTTCGCCGGGTTGGAGTAGCCCACGCAGTTCTCGATGCTGGTCGAGGACATTTCGCCCACGGTCACGGTGTCGTCATGCTGACCGAAGGAGGCGCGGTTCAGCTGCTGAATGCGGGTGTGCACAATCGGGGTGTCGGTGTATTGTGCCTTGTCCACGGTGCCTTCGGGGGCGTCGAGCAGCTCTTCGTCCTTACCGATGACGTTAATGACGTCAAAACGGAAACCGCGCACACCCTTCTCGTACCAGAAATTCACGACCTTAAACAGTTCGTCGCGCACAGTCGGGTTGTACCAGTTCACGTCCGCCTGGGTGCGGTCGTACAGGTGCATATAGAACAGGGGAGTGCCGTGCTCATCCGTGTACTCGCCAAAGCGGGACCAGCAGGAGCCGCCGAACTTCGACTCCCAGTTGGTCGGTTCGCGCAGCTGACCGTCCTCGGTGTATTTGCCGGGGCGAATGTAGAAGTAATCCCAGTACTCGCGTTCACCGGCGAGCGCACGCTGGAACCACTCGTGCTCGGTCGAAACATGGTTGAGCACCATATCGAACATGACGCCCACACCGTGCTCGGCGAGGGCAGCAATCATCTCTTCGACGTCCTCCATGGTGCCCAGGTCGGGGTTGATGGCGTAGTAGTCGGAGATGTCGTAGCCGTTGTCGTTTTGCGGGGAGGCGAAGAACGGGTTGAACCACACCATGTCCACGCCCAGGGATGCAATGTAGGGCACCTTCTCGATGACGCCGCGCAGGTCGCCGTAGGCGCCACCCGCCGAGGAGTAGAAGGACTTGGGGTACACCTGGTAGATGACGGAGGACGCAAAATCTTTGCCGCCTGCCGGGCTGGTTGCCGGCGTGAGGGTGAGCGATGCGGTGGGTGCCTGTGTCATGGAAACCTTCTGAAATGTATGCAGGGTTCAGCGTGTATAAAAGCGTGTATACATCAGTGCGTTAGAAACGAACCGCACCGGTGCTACGTATGTTGCTACGTATGCACAGCGAGGCCCGTACGCGGCAGGCACGGCAGCCCGCCGCCTCCCGGTGCGTTCGCCGACTGAATATCGACGCCCGCAACCTGGGCTCATTCCAGATTAGGGGGCATAATGGGGTGATGTCCCCATCTACCCCAAAGGGGGCAATTCTGCCGCAGATCCGGCACAACCCCCGTGGCCTCAACCCTCCCACCGATAGGCGGTTGTAGGCTCGTGCGCGTTTCGATGCATGAAACCAAAGTGACCCTGAGCTGAAGAGCGTTGGACGCCGCGCGTAAAATCAGTACTTGCATCACTACGGAAGGTAAAACAATGCCAGAACTGCGTTCACGTACTTCAACTCACGGCCGTAACATGGCTGGTGCCCGCGCCCTGTGGCGTGCCACCGGCATGGGCGATGACGACTTCGGCAAGCCCATTATTGCTATCGCGAACTCCTTCACCCAGTTCGTGCCCGGCCACGTGCACCTGAAGGACATGGGTGAGCTGGTCGCCGGCGCGATTCGTGAGGCTGGCGGCGTCGCCAAGGAATTCAACACCATCGCCGTTGATGACGGTATCGCGATGGGCCACGACGGGATGCTCTACTCGCTGCCTTCCCGCGACCTGATTGCTGACTCGGTCGAGTACATGGTGAACGCGCACCGTGCCGACGCCCTGGTCTGCATCTCTAACTGTGACAAGATCACCCCCGGTATGCTTCTGGCGGCTATGCGCCTGAACATCCCCACTATCTTTGTGTCCGGCGGCCCCATGGAGTCCGGTGAGGGCATTGAGGGTATTGTTGAGCACCGCCTCGACCTCATTGACGCCATGGTGATGGCTGTTGATGACAGCGTCAGCGATGAGGCGCTCGCTCAGGTTGAGAAGAACGCGTGCCCGACCTGTGGCTCGTGCGCGGGTATGTTCACCGCGAACTCCATGAACTGCCTGAATGAGGCGATTGGTCTGGCGCTGCCCGGTAACGGCACCACCCTGGCTACTCAGGTTGCTCGTAAGGAACTGTTCCTGGATGCTGGCCGCCGCATCGTTGAGCTGGCTAAGCGCTACTACGAGCAGGATGACGAGTCGGTTCTGCCTCGCTCCATTGCGACCAAGGAGGCGTTCGAGAACGCTATGGCGCTGGACGTGGCGATGGGCGGTTCGACCAATACCGTGCTGCACACCCTGGCGATTGCTCACGAGGCGGGCGCTGACTTCACTCTGAAGGATATTGACCGCATTTCGCGTCAGGTTCCCTGCCTGGCGAAGGTTGCCCCGAACTCCACCAAGTACCACATTGAGCACGTGCACCGTGCCGGCGGTATTCCCGCCCTGCTGGGTGAGCTGAACCGTGCCGGTCTGCTGCACAAGAACGTTCATTCTGTTCACGCTGACTCGCTGGACGAGTGGTTGGACGAGTGGGATATCCGCAGCGGCAAGGCGAGCGAGAAGGCGAAGGAACTGTTCCTCGCTGCTCCCGGTGGCGTGCGCACCACCCATGCGTTCTCCACCGCGAACAAGTACGAGTCCCACGAGACCGACGCCGAGAACGGTTGCATCCGCGCCGTGGAGCACGCGTACACCAAGGACGGCGGTCTGGCGGTCCTGTACGGCAACATCGCCCAGAACGGTGCGATCATCAAGTCCGCTGGTATTGATGAGGAGCTGTTCCACTTCAAGGGCCGCGCCTTCGTGGTCGAGTCGCAGGACGAGGCTGTGCACGAGATTCTGTCGAAGAACGTGAAGGAAGGCGACATTGTCGTCATCCAGTACGAGGGTCCGAAGGGTGGCCCCGGCATGCAGGAAATGCTGTACCCGACCTCCTACCTGAAGGGTCTGGGCCTTGGCAAGAAGTGTGCGCTGATTACTGACGGTCGTTTCTCCGGTGGTACCTCGGGTATTTCTATCGGTCACGTCTCCCCGGAGGCGGCTGCTGGCGGCGCGATCGGCCTGGTGCAGACCGGTGACGAGATTGAGATTGACGTGAACAACCGCATCCTGCGTGTGAACGTTTCGGATGAGGAGCTTGCTGCTCGCCGCGAGGCGAAGGGCGCTGCACCGTGGCGTCCGACCAAGCCGCGTGAGCGTCAGGTATCGAACGCCCTGAAGGTGTACGGCATGCTGGCTGCTTCGGCTGATAAGGGCGGCGTGCGCATCCTGCCCGAGGACGCATAAGCCCCTCACGTATCGTGTGAGAATTTAATATCTTGCCCTGATGGGCTGGCGCCCCGTTCCGCGGTTTTTCTGCGGGCGGGGCGCTGTTCTTTGTTCGCGTATTTGTTTACCGTCGTGGGATACCCGGTGCGGCGTATTGCCTTGTCAGTTGCGGTGCAGTAGGGTGTAAGAAGGTATTTAGGTACCCGATTCACCGACTCAGCACAACCACTCAAACACAACGCAATTCGCAACCCTCACAAGGACGTATTCATGGTTACCCTGCCCGCACGCGCACAGCGTGCTTTTACTCGTCGTGCCCTGACGGCTCTTGCCTGTATCGGTGCGCTCGCTTTGAGCTCTTGCTCTGCTCAGCCGCAGGCTGATGATTCTGAAACCGCCCCGATGATGGTGGCGACTTCTTCTGCGCCCGTTGATGCAAAGACCCTGTTCACCGCGGCGGATGGCTCCTGGAAGCCGAATACTGTGCAGATCTCTGCCGGCCTGGATTCCCCGGTAACGTACGACTCGGTAGCGACCCCCACGGATGAGCCGAGCACGGACGCCGAGTACGAGGCGGCATACGCTACGGCAAGCGGCTCCGCGAACACTATTGATGCGGGCACCCGCTGCGGCGTGACCAGCCTGCTGGGTGGTTCCGCCGGTATTTACGTGTATGACGGTTCGGATTGTGCGAAGGCTCAGGAGGCGGTGCGTCTCTTCAACAGCCGCAAGAACCAGGACGGTTCGGCGAGTGTGGAGTGGTACCAATGCGCCACGAAGGTGCAGGGCCGCGACTACATTACGGGTGCCTGCTTCACGCAGGGCGGTAGCACTGAGAAGCCTCGTCTGGCGCTGATTCCGGCGAAGACCCGCATGCTCTCGGGTACGCTGACTTTCGCTGAAGCGTACGGCGGCGGCACTTTCGGTCAGGGCGATTCGGCGAAGACTGTTGAGGCGCTGCGTTTCACCAGCCCGGACTCTAAGGTCGCGTGCTCGGTGACCCCGTCGGGTGTGGATTGCCAGGCGCTGGTGGGTGTGACCCTGGAGGGTTGGGATGCCGCCTCCGGTGCCGCGCAGCAGCGCGTGCACATGGTGCAGGGTCAGGCTCCTGAGGTGAGCCTGGTCGGTCAGACTGCCACCCCGGAGCCGGTGAATACCGAGGGTATTACTGCACTGCCGACCGGTCAGGTGGTGACCGCGTATGGTTACACCTGCAAGTCGGTGAATAGCGGTAAGGTGCATTGCGTGAGCGCGACGAATGGTTTCACACTTGATTCGATGGAGGTTGGCGTAGAACGCCGTTAAACCGAGAGCGCTGCTAAACCGAGAATGAAGGCGAGGCGTGCTACGAGTTGCCGCGCTCGCCTCCATAACTGACATGCGAAGGTGCCCGGCACCCCTCACTTAGGGGGTGCCGGGCACCTCGGTCTTTAACGTCGTTTAGCGGAAGTTGACGATGCGAACGTCCAGCTCGGAGGAGAGCAGCGGCTCCCATGCGGCGACAGCCTTCTGGAAGTGTTCGGTGCCCATGTGCTTTTCGAGCAGTTCCTGGGATTCCCAACGCTCGATGAATGCGAAGTCGGTGTCGGAGACGGCACCGAAGTCGTAGCTGACGTTGCCTTCGTCCTGGCGGCTTGCGGTCACGAGCGGTTCGATGGTCTTGAGGAATTCTTCGACGTGCTCGGGCTTGACGGATACTCCGGCGTAAACACCAATCATGGGGCTCTCCTTGTGGGGTGGTGCGGCGGTTGCCGCGTCGTATATGACTCTTTTACCGTACACCTTTCCCTGCGCCTCGGTGAGGTATGCGTGGGGGTTTCTCGCGCTGTGTTGTGCGCTGTGTTCTGTGCTGGGTTTTGTGTTATGCCGGCGTGTGAGAGGAGCTGCGGTTATTCCATTCGCTAACTGTAAAAAAGGTGTTTTATATTTGCGTGCCCCTTTCTTTTCGACCTATAAAAGAACGAGGACGATACACCGCATGAATGGAAGGAGAAGCGGTATGGCACACATGGGGGGTGACACTCATGGGATTTTCACCGGCGCATATCAAACGATGCACCCTGACTTGGGAGGCGCCCGACTATAGCGCCTCGTACCCTGCCGGGTACACGGATCAGGGTGTTGCTGTGATTGCTGTGGCTCAGGAGCATCGTACAGCGCAGGGTTTTTGTTATTCGGCCTTGTCGACGGTGGTTTTTATTTCTAAGCAGGACGGTACCCGCACTGTGGTGAATGAGGAGCCGATGCTTTTCACTCACGTTCATTCCCTTATGGAGTGCTGCGATGAGGTGCATCCGCGTCTGCTGGGTCGTGCCGTGCTTTCTGCGTGGGATGTGGTTCCTGAGCAGTACCGTCAGAACCTGGTGACGATTGCTGCTGACCGCAAGAATCTGAAGCATCTTTTCCGTGATTGCGACCAGTTGAAGGGGATTATGGAGTACCGCGCCTTTGAGAAGGTGCTGGACCCGTACGATAACCATTCTTTGGGTGAAGTGCATGTGAAGCTTGCTGGCACGCCCGCGTATGAGCGGATGCAGGCTGAGGTGTGCGCGGCACGTACCGCCGTGAATGAGATGGTGGAGGAGGCGCTGACCCCTCGACCGCTGGATCAGCTGCAGGACTATAGCGTTTTCACGGATTGTTCGTTCCGTTCGACTCACAATAAGAAGTATCAGCGTGGCGGCCGTATGGGTATCGCCGGCGTGAGTGAGGACGGCTTCTATTTTCATACCCACTATGATGGCGTGAATATTATGACCGGTGAGCTGTCTGCGATGTTGGCGGCTTATACGGTGTTCCATAGCGGTTCGCGCCGCCTGATTATTCATACGGATTCTTTGGGTGCGTTGACGTTTGTGTTGCGTTTGGCGCATAGCCGTTGGGCTTTTGAGGCGTGGGTTTCTGAGGGTATTCAGGATGAGCGTGTTGTAGCTCAGATGTGTGCTTTGACGGAGGCGATCCGCGAGAAGCGTGTGCTGGTGAAGCATGTTCCGGGCCATACGGGCCACGGTTTGCAGGAGAGTAGCGACTCTGTGTCGAAGATGCATCGCCATTTTCCGGGGCAGATTGTGGATAAGCGTCATCAGAGCGAGTTTAATCAGCGGTGCGAGTCGATTATTACTGCTTTGTCGGGTTGTGCGAAGGCTGTTCGCCTGCTTGCGCCGGAGTGGTTGCAGATTAAACCTTCTTCAATCCACACGGGAAACCGTTTATGGCGCTAAACTAGTCCAGGGTAGAAATGAACGCGCGATGCATTCGCCGCATACGAGGGTATGCGATGTCGGAGGTGTCGCGTGTTTCTTTTTGCCCTTTTGCCTTTTCTGCATGCGCTTGTGTGCGGCGGGCCTGCAGCGATAGATGTACAGCGGTGGGGATAGAATTGTGTGAAGAATTTTTTTGATTCTCCCGATTTTCAGCGGGCGCACACTTTACTTATTCTTTGGGATCCAATTTATGCAGTTTCTTCCTCCTCCCGGTTCTTCTCTATATATCCCGCTGGTGGTGCTGTACGCGCTGACGGCGCTTTCGCCGGTGCTTTTTATCTGCCTCTACCTGCGGGAACGCCGTAGCGTGTTTGTCGGCTGGCTACTGATTGTGACCGTGGGGTTGCTGGGTACGAGCCTGGGCGCAATGGCGGTTGTGTCAGAGAACCAGATTTTGCTGGTGCTGGCGCTCCTCATTGTTATCATTCCGGTGATTCTTTCGCTTTTTACGCCTCTGGGTTTGACCGGTCTGTTCCTTTATAGCGGTGTGCGCCTTATTGCTCGTGAGGGTTTTTCGCTCACTAATTCTTTGGCATTGGCTGCCGGTGTCGCTCTTATTGTGGGGCCGTTCTTTGTTCCCGGTTCGGTGGAGAATGTTCCGTTTGGCGGCGTGTGGGGCACTATTTATTTCTATTTTTCGCTGGTGCTGACCTATTTCACTATCTACGCGGTGGGCTTTACTGTGGCGGCAGCGTTGAACCTGGTAAATTTCCGCCAGCAGGCTGACTATGTGGTGGTGCTTGGTTCGGGTCTTATTGGTGACCAGGTGACTCCGCTGTTGGCGGGTCGTATCGATCGCGGCATTGAAATTTACCGTAAGAACCCCGGCTCGAAGCTGATTATGTCTGGCGGTCAGGGCGCGGATGAGGAGGTGCCCGAGGGCGTGGCGATGACTCGCTACGCTGTATCCCGCGGCATTCCCGAGGCGGACATTATTGTGGAGGACCGCGCGGTGAACACCCGCGAGAACCTGCTCTTCTCTTACGCCTTGATGCCGGAGGTTGCCGAGGGTAAAACCCCGAAAGTTGCTGTGGTAACAACCAGCTACCACCTGTTCCGTGCGTTGCTGTTGGCACGTTCGCTGGGTCTGGAATGCTGGGGTGCGGGGGCTCGTACGAAGCTGTATTTTGCGGTGAATGCTTTTATCCGTGAGTTTATTGGGTATTTGAGTATTACTCGCCGTCGCCACATCATCACTTTGAGCCTGTGCACGGTTCTCTACATTGCAGTGGCGCTCTTCGTGTGGTATTTGTACTCCGCCGATTTGAAGGGCCCGGGCGAACCGATGTAGCATCCAGCTGCGGCTCTAGCCGGTAGCCCCGTCCTAATGTATAGCGCTGCTCTAGCATGTGGCCCGGCGCATCCCAGCGATGGTGCATACAAAAGCTCCCCTGATCTCGGTTAATCTGAGCTTCAGGGGAGCTTTGAGGTTATTTACCAGCGTGAGTGAACATAATCTTCACAATCGCGAGAACAATAACGGCGAAGGTGAGCCACACAGCGCTTCGGAAGGTACGCCAGCAGAGCGGTTCGCCGCGGTAGCGAGCAATCGCGAAGTTGAGGCTAAAAATACGCCACACCACGGTCACAAGACAGAGAATAATAGTGCAGTCAAAAATGATGTCGTAGGTGCCGCCGGGCGGTAGGAATGTCGCCAGAATCAGGAGCGCCACGGGGTACACGGTCGTACCCAGAATAGGGCTCGCGTTGCCCAGCGCGTGCTTGACGAAATCTCGCGGCGGGGTGCCGCCGTGCAGCACCCGGTACTCCTGCATTTCTGAGATGACGTGGGCAATGTAGGTGGTCAGACCGGTACCCGTAATGTAGAGGATCGCGGTGCCGTCAAAGATCGCGTTCGCGTCGTGAATGCTCAGCAGAGCCGCCAGCACCAAGAAATTACCGTAGGTGTACGCAGAGATACGGTGAGCAACGTCGTGCGCATCGAGTTCAGCGATTTTACGGCGTGCTTTACGGAATAGAAGGGGCATTCGATAGTCCTTTGGCGGGTGCGGGGATGAAAACTCAGACCCTGCGAGTGTGCGAAAAATAGCTTAGAGGAGCGATGACCACAGTCGGCAGAGGTTCTCCACCATCTTGATGCGGCGCGGGCGCTCCGCCCACTGGGTGTACAGCAGCTCGGTGCAGACCTGCTCGTATTCGGCGCATACTTCATCCAGCATCGCCACCATTTTGCGGTCAATGACGAACGTTGACACTTCCATGTTCAGCGAGAAGGAACGCGGGTCCATATTGGACGAGCCAATGAACGCGATTTCGTCGTCGACCATCATGAACTTGGAGTGCAACACGGTCGGGCTGGGGTACTGCAGAATACGCACACCCGCCTGCAGCAGCTGCTCGTAGTAGGAACGCTGCGCCATGTTCGGCAGGAACTGGTCGCCCTTCTCGCACACAATCACGGTGGTTTCAATACCGGAGTAGGCGGCGTTCGTGAGTGCCTGCAGTAGGGTCTCTTCGGGCACGAAGTAGGGCGAGCAGATGGTAATACGCCGCTCGGCGTTGTAGATCAGGTAGTTAATGAGGCGCAGGTTGTTTTCGGTTTCAAAACCGGGGCCGGAGGGCACAACCTGGGCGCGCATCCCATCCTTGTAGTAGGGGATATTGGTGTTAATTTCTGCCAGGATCAGCTGGTTCGTTTCGGAGTACCAGTCGGAGACGAAAACGGCGTTGAGCTCTTCAACGATGGGGCCGGTGCAGGAGAAGGTCAGGTCCTTCCACTCCAAGCCCTTCTTAATGTTTTCGGGCATGTCGTAGGAGCGGTGAATAGCGTTCTGCGAACCGGAGAACGCGACGCGTCCGTCCACGACGAGGACCTTGCGGTGGTTACGCAGGTCGGGTCGCTGCCACTTGAGTTTCCACGGTTTGAGCGGCAGCATGAGGCGCCACTGCATACCCGAGTCGTTGAGCATTTTCACGAGTTTCTTATAGGACGGGTATTTGCAGGAGCCGATGTGGTCGAGGAGTACGCGCACCTGTACACCGCGTTCGTGGGCTGCGAAGAGGGCGTCCCAGAGGACTGCGCTCGCCTCGTCGTAGGCGGTGATGTAGAACTCGAAGTGCACGTATTTGGTGGCGCGGTCGACTTCTTCCGCCATGGCGACCATTGCCTCGTGGTTGTCGGTGTGGAGGGTGAATTGGTTGCCGCCGACCAGGGGGAGTGAGCCCAGGGTGTAGTTGAGCTGGCTGGCTGCCTTTGCGGGGTCGGAGAGGTCGTCGGTGCGGGTGAGGAAGGGCTTGTTCTCGCTGACTTCGCGGATCAAGTCGTTCATGGCGTGTTGGCGTGCGCGGCGGTAGGCGGGCAGGCGCGAGGAGCCGAAGACGAGGAATGCGATGAACCCTACGAAGGGGATGAAGAAGATGGCCATGAGCCAGCCCAGGGCAACCACGGGTTTGCGGTTGTAGGGGAGCCAACAGAGGGCTGCGAGTCGGATGAGGATATCGGCGATGCCGAGTGCGAGGCGTAGCCAGTCTGGCAGGAAATCGAGATAGGCGGGGGCAAACAAGTTCATCCCTCTATTATGCCGGTATTTCGTGTGGGGCGGGGGGGGGGGGGGGG
>NZ_KV816926.1:108957-153054 GCF_001814485.1 Rothia sp. HMSC066G07
GGGGGGGGGGGGGGGGGGGGGGGGGGGGAGTGGGTTTGCCGCTTCGTATGTGATGTGTCGGTATTGTGTGCGGGTGTTGTGTGCCAGTGGCGGGGCCGGAGTTTAGCCGGCTATGCTGTGAGCCTTAACGCTAAAAATGCACTTGAGCATTGTGTGCAGTGGTGAAATAATTGCAGTTATGCAGAAAAAGGAACAGAGCCTTCGCGAACGCCGCCGCGAACAAACCTGGACGGCAATCCACGAAGCAGCCCTCAAACGCGTCCGCGACCATGGGATGCGCGGAACCACCGTTGAAGAAATCGCCCAGGAGGCGGGCGTCTCCCCGCGTACCTTCTTCAACTACTTCCCCTCCAAAGAGGACGCCGTTCTGGGTCTGCGTGAACCGGTGGTCAGCGAGGAAATCCTCGAAACAGACCGCGCCCACGAGGATGACAACACCATCATTCGTGTAACCCACCTTCTCTGGGAGGTCATTTTCCAGAGCTTCCACTACGCCAATGGCAAGGACCCCCGAGCTCCCTTTCAGGAGTTCCCCGAGTCCGCGAAACGAATGAAAATGCACTACATGAAGTGCGAACAGGTGCTCACCGATTACCTGAACACTATTGACTGGGTGGCTTTTGACGCGGCCGGTCGCCGCGGCCCCTTCCCGCGCCGAACCCCCGCTGACCCGCTGACCGATCACTTCCGGGAGCGATCACGCGCAAAGGTCCAGCTTGCCTCCGCGGTGCTTCGTCAGCTGGAGTTCGCCCGCGACCTGGAAGATAAAGAGGATATTGCCCGCCATATCCGCCAGACGGTGAAGACCTTCCAGTTCCTGCTTTTTGAGCAGAACCGACCGGCAATCTAGCGGCGGTTCACTGCTACAAACTACAAAAGCCCGCCGGAAACCGAATCCGAGGCCCCGAATCGAGGCAACCGAATCCAGAGCCCGGCGGACACTCACAACAGACATATAGAACGTAACTAAGGATTAAACGATGAGTACAGAGGAAAAGAATCTACCTCAGCCGCCAGCCGGTGAGGCTAAGCAGGAAAGTAAAAACCGCATCCGCGCCATGTTCCTGGGCCTGGTCATTGTGATGCTCATGTCCTCGCTGAACCAGACGATTCTGGCGCCGTCGCTGCCCACGATTGTGGGTGAGCTTCACGGCGTGGAGCACATGAGCTGGGTGATTACCATTTTCATCCTGCTTTCGACGATTACGATGCCGGTCTACGGTAAGCTATCGGATCAGTTCGGACGCAAGCCCTTCCTGATTTTTGCGATTGTCTCCTTCATGGCGGGCTCCGTGGTCGGCGCGCTCGCACAGAACATGAACTGGCTGATTTTCGCGCGTGCCCTGCAGGGTCTGGGCGGTGGCGGTCTGATGATTCTGTCTCAGGCTGTGATTGCTGATGTGATTCCTCCCCGCGACCGCGGCCGTTACATGGGTATTATCGGTGGCGTTTTTGCGTTCTCGTCGGTGGCTGGTCCGCTGATTGGTGGCTGGATTACTGAGGGGCCGGGTTGGCGTTGGGCGTTCTGGCTGAACCTGCCGCTGGCTATCCTGTCGATTCTTGCGGTGATTTTCTTGCTGCCGCACCGCCCGTTCCGTGACCGTGAGAAGCACAGCATCGACTACCTTGGTTCGCTGATTCTGATGGCGGGCACGAGTGCGCTGGTGCTTGCCACGATTTGGGGCGGTAACCAGTACGAGTGGACTTCGCCGCAGATTATTGGTCTGCTGGTCTTCTCTGTGGTTGCTGCGCTGGTGTTTATCCCGGTGGAGAACCGTGCGGCTGAGCCGGTCATGCCCATGTACCTGTTCAAGAACCGTAACTTCCTGCTGACCCTGGGTGCTTCGCTGGCGCTGGGTGTGGCAATGTTCGGTGCGGTGGAGTACATCCCGACCTACCTGCAGATGGCACTGGGTGTGAGCGCTACGGTGGCGGGTCTGCTGATGATCCCGATGATGGGCGTCATGCTGGTGGTCTCGATTGTGACGGGCCGCGTGGTGTCGAAGAGCGGTCGCTATAAGCGTTACGTGACGAGCGGTACCGCGATTGTGGCGCTGGGCCTGTTCCTTCTGTCGACCGTGAATGTTGAGACCCCGACCTGGCTGTTCTGTACCTACCTTGCGGTGATGGGTGCCGGTCTGGGCATGTCCATGCAGTTCTTGACTCTGATTGTTCAGAATGCGTTCCCGGTTAGCGTGGTGGGTACCGCGACGGCGTCGAATAACTTCTTCCGTCAGGTGGGTGCTACTGTGGGTGCCTCGCTGGTGGGTGGTCTGTTTACCTCGCGTCTGACCTCGCTGATTTCTGAGCGTATGCCGCAGCAGGCGCTGCAGTCTTCGGGTAGCCATGCGTCTTCGTCTCTGACTCCTGAACTGGTGGCGTCTTTGCCGGAGCCGGTGCACGGCATCATTGTGAATGCGTATAACGATGCGCTGATTCCGCTGTTCCTGTACCTGGTGCCGCTGGGTCTGGTGTCTACGCTGCTTCTGTTCTTCATTCGTGAGGATGCGCTGGCGACGACCCTGGAGACTGAGCCGGCTGTTGATATTGCCCGTGCGGCGACCGGTGCGATTCCGGTGATTACTCCGGAGATGGCGGCTAAGGATGCTGAGGCTCTGAAGAGCATGCACGCCTCTGCTCGTGCTCGTATTGATGAGTCGTTGAGCTCGGAGGCTTCGCCTGATTCGGAGCCTAACGCTAAGAGCTAGGGTCTTAGCACTAAACGCGGAGGCGTTGCCTTCCTATATAAGTGGCGCCCCGGTGCGAGTCGTGTGCTCGTGTCGGGGCGCTGTTTTTGGCTGAGTTGCCTTAAATAGCGCGCTTAAGAGGTGTGCCTTAGTGCTTGGTTTAGGGGTTGGAAGTGTTGGTTTAGTCCCCTAAATGGTGGGTTTACGTGGTGTTTTACCCCGTTAAAGCGCTTATCGAAAAGGTTATTACGTCCCTATGTCGAGAGAATTGTTTCGGATGTAAAATTTTCGTAAAAATTGTTAATCCGCCCCTTTTCCCCGGTATTCCGGGGCATTTTTTTACCCAGCTCCCTTTTAGCTTGCATACAGGCTGTTCTAAGGGGTGAAAGTGCCCAATGTGGGTTTGGTGGAAGTGTTACAGGCTATATAAGATAAAGTACATATGCTCCTAGTGACAGTCATCACGAAGCAGTGCGCTAGGACAGCATGACACACATGCCTTAACACCGACATCTACACAAGGAGGGGAACCGTCCCATGTTTAGGTACATCCTCCAGCGATCGCTGACGTACCTCGTCATGGTCTTTATTACGACCACGATGGGTTACTTTGCAGCGGTTACTGCCCTGAAGCCTGCCCTCTTGGAGCAGGAAAAGGTTCCGAAGCCTAGCCCCGAGCAGGTGAACCGTAACTTCGCATCCCTGGGTCTCGATCCCGAAATGAACCCCTGGGACCGCTACGTTCAGTGGCTGACCAATGTGGTCACCAAGTTCGATTGGGGCCGTAGCCCCAACGGCGCGTACATTAACCAGGAATTTGGCCAGCGCGTGTGGGTTTCTACCCGCCTGCTGCTGGTGGCTACCATTCTCTCGATTGTGATTGGTATTGCCCTGGGTGTGTACTCGGCAGCTCGCCAGTACAAGTTCTCTGACCGTGTTATCACCGGTTACTCCTACCTGGTCTACATCATCCCCGCTCCCGTTGCTTACTTCGTGGTGCAGCAGGGCGCGACCACTATCAACAACATCGCCGTTGCTAATGGTGGAGAGAAGATTTTCTATGTGACCGGTATTTCGACTCCGGGTCTGACCGGATTCTGGGAAATCACCATGGATATGGCGGCGCACTACGTCGTGCCGACCTTCTGTATGACCATCTTCGGTTGGGCTGGTTACCAGATTGCACAGCGTCAGTACCTGCTCGATAACGTGAACGCTGACTTCGTGCGTACC
Organism: Rothia sp. HMSC066G07; assembly: GCF_001814485.1. Lineage (NCBI taxonomy): Bacteria > Bacillati > Actinomycetota > Actinomycetes > Micrococcales > Micrococcaceae > Rothia > Rothia sp. HMSC066G07. The sequence goes on from NZ_KV816926.1 coordinate 112,878, forward strand.
GCTCGTGCTAAGGGCTTGACCCGTAACCAGGCGATTACTCGCCACGCACTGCGCGTCTCCTTCATCCCCGTGGCACAGTCCATCGCGTACCAGATTCCGATGATTTTTGCGGGTGCATTCTTCGCCGAGACCGTCTTTGCATGGCCCGGTATCGGTAAGTGGTCGATTGACTCCATTTCCGCGCAGGACGTGAACGCTGCGACCGTGACCCTCGCGTACGGTTCTGCACTGTTCGCTGTCGGTGCGATCATCGCTGATATCGCTACCACCATCGTCGACCCCCGAGTGAGGATCTCATGAGTCAGGTAACTGCAACTTCCTCCGTACCGGTGGTACAGGAGAACGGTGACTTCAAGGTCATCAACAAGAGCGTTATTATTCTGCGCCGCTTCCTGCGTAACAAGGCTGCAGTCTTCGGTCTGTGCGTGTTCATCGGCATGGGTCTGTTCGGTCTGTTCGGTAAGTACCTGACCAAGTACAAGCCCAACGACATTGACTACATGGCGCTGGGTGAAGGCCCCTCGGCCGAGCACTGGTTCGGTACCACCATCGCGGGTAATGACGTGTTCGCCATGATGTCTGAGGCCGTCTGGACCTCTCTCCAGATTGGTGTGGTCGTCGGTTTGGCCACTGTGTTCATCTCCGCAGTTTACGGTTGTGTGATGGCGTACTTCGGCGGCTGGATTGACAAGATCATGCTGTTCATCCTCGAGACCCTGATCATGGTTCCCTCGCTGCTGATTCTGGCAATTCTGATTAACGGTCAGGTTGGTAAGCAGATTCAGAAGAGCGTCCCCACCTGGGTTCTGCTCTCTGCAGTGCTGATTGCCTTCGGCTGGATGGGTAGCGCCCGTGTTATTCGTGCAATGGCGCAGTCCCTCATCAACCGCGACTTCGTGAAGGCTGCACGCTACATGGGTGTGCACCCCTTCAAGATTGTGATGCGCCACCTGGTTCCGAACATTGGCTCCCTGCTGGTTCTGAACTTCACCAGCGGCATCATGGGCGCTGTGCTCTCTGAGGTCGCTTACTCCTTCATCGGCATCGGTATTAAGTACCCCAACTACTCGCTGGGCTCGCTGATTTCGGATGCTTCGCAGCAGATTAACACCCTGCCGCACATGTTCTGGTTCCCGGTTCTGTTCTTCTTCCTGCTGGTTGGTCCGCTGGCCCTCATGAACGACGGTCTGCGTGACGCATTCGACCCGACTTCGATGTCGGTCGGTAAGATCAAGAAGTCCAAGAAGAACGAGAAGGCAGAGGCACCCGCTGCCGCTGCAAAGGAGGCGAAGAACTAATGAGTACCTCTCCCGTTCTGAGCGTTAAGGACCTCAACGTCCGCTTCAACACTGAGAATGGCGTCGTGCACGCTGTTCGCGGTGTGAACTTTGACCTGTACCCCGGTAAGACCCTGGGTATTGTGGGTGAGTCCGGTTCCGGTAAGTCCGTTGCTTCCATGGCGATCATGGGCCTGCACCCGACTACCGCTGACATCACCGGTTCGGTTAAGTACAACGGCACCGAGCTGCTGGGTCTGAGCGATAAGGAAATGTGCGCATACCGCGGCAAGGAAATCTCTATGATTTTCCAGGATCCGCTGTCCTCGCTGACCCCCGTGTACACCATTGGTGACCAGATTGCTGAGGTGCTCAAGGTCCACAACAAGGGCATGAGCAAGCAGGCTATCAAGGACCGTTCCATCGAACTGATGCGTATGGTGGGTATTCCTTCGCCGGCTGACCGCCTGCGTTCCTTCCCGCACGAGTTCTCCGGTGGTATGCGTCAGCGCATCATGATCGCTATGGCGATTGCGAATGACCCCCGCGTGCTCATCGCCGATGAGCCCACCACCGCACTGGATGTGACCATTCAGGCGCAGGTGTTGGAGGTTATGCAGAAGGCTCAGGAAGAGACCGGCGCAGCGACCATCATGATTACCCACGACCTCGGTGTTGTGGCTGGTATGGCTGACGACATTCTGGTGATGTACGCCGGTAAGCCGGTGGAGATTGCTAAGGCAGAAGACCTGTACAAGCATCCCTCCCACCCGTACACCATCGGTCTGCTGGGTGCGGTCCCGCGTGTGGACCGTTCCGAGAAGGTCTCCCTGGTACCCATCGAGGGTACCCCTCCGAACCTGATTAACCCGGTGACCGCGTGCTCCTTCCGCCCGCGTTGCCCCATCGCTAAAAGCGGTGGCCAGTGCTGCCAGGACTCCAACGGCGAGCCCGATCTGCAGCTGCTGGAAGGCGTTGGCGAGGGCCACTACTCCTCCTGCACCATCTCTCAGGAGCTGGTCGGTAAGACCGCAGACGAGCTGTACCCGGTTCCGGAGCCCCCGGTATCGAAGTACGACGGCATCCCGCGTGAGGAGCGTGCCCCCGTCCTGGAGGTCCGCAACGTCAAGAAGCACTTCCCGCTCATGAAGGGTGCGCTGATTAAGCGCCGCGTGGGCACTGTGAAGGCTGTGAACGGCCTGTCCTTCGATATTCGTGAGGGCGAGTGCTTCTCCATCGTGGGTGAGTCCGGTTGTGGTAAGACCACCACCCTGCTGGAAATCATGGAGTTCAATAAGAACACCGACGGTGAGATTCTGATCAACGGAACCTCCACCAAGGACGGCAAGTCCGCAGGTGAGATTCTTGAGCTGCGTAAGAACCAGCAGATGGTGTTCCAGGACCCCACCGGTGCTCTGGATCCGCGCTTCACCGTTTACGAGGTGCTTGCTGAGCCCCTGGAAAACCAGGGCATGAACAAGGCAGACATCAAGAAGCGCGTCATCGAGCTGATGCACATTGTGGGTCTGCAACCCGACCACGTGAACCGCTTCCCGAACCAGTTCTCTGGCGGTCAGCGTCAGCGTATCGGTATTGCTCGTGCGCTTGCCGTTAACCCTAAGCTCGTGGTTCTGGATGAGCCGGTGTCCGCACTGGACGTGTCCGTCCAGGCTGGTGTGATCAACCTGCTGGAGGAGTTGCGTGCAAACCTGGGCCTGAGCTACCTGATGGTTGCTCACGACCTCGCGGTGATTCGCCACGCATCCGACCGCGTTGCAGTGATGTACCTGGGTCGTATTGTTGAGATCGGTGACGTCGACCAGGTGTTCGACAACCCGATCCACCCGTACACCCGTGCACTGCTCTCGGCGATTCCGGTTCCGGATCCCGAGGTTGAGGCAAAGCGCCACCGCATTATGCTTGAGGGCGACCTGCCCACTCCGGTGAACGCGCCTAAGGGTTGTGGCTTCTCGAGCCGTTGCCCGGTCTTCAAGCTGCTGCCTGAGGACAAGAAGCGTCGTTGCCTGGAGGAGATGCCGGAACTGACCCCCGTTGAGGGCCAGGATCACGGTTATGCTTGCTACTACCCTGAGGCTGAGGCCGCTACGGTGTAGCTCTAGAGTCGGCTGAATAAGTCGCATGTGTGCCGAGGGGCGAATATTCGTTGAATATTCGCCCCTCGGGTTTTTTAATGCCCGGTACTGGTGAGGCGCGTGCAGCTTGAGATTGTCACCTGGTGAGACGGCGGGAGCCTCAGAATGTGGCGCTTGGCACTGAAACCAGCAAGAAAACAGGAAAAACTGCACTGACTAGGCGTAACCTTTCTCACCATTCAAGATATGAATATTTATAGGCGAGCTTCTATACCGCGGGTAAGCCATAATTAAGCCTGTGGGTGCGCCGCTAGGGGCGTGCCTCAAGGAACACATTCATAGACCGGCACTAATTCATCGCTCACCGCACCCTAATTGCGGCGCATGAGCAGGGAACCCTTGACGCTTTCCTGCAGGATTATTGAGGGTCAAACGTATAAGAGGACACTCTCATGGAGAAGAATTTCATCCTGAACCGTCGTACCGTTCTCGGTGGCGCTGCAGCACTGGGTACCGTGGGCGTACTGGCTGCGTGCGGCTCGTCCAAGGACTCCAAGGCAACCACCCAGGGTGCAACCGTGGGCACCGATGCCAAGGAGCTTTATGACCTTGCTGAGGCAGCTGTATCTGAGCTGAAGGATGGCGGCACTCTGCGCCTGGCTATTCCCGGTATTGGTCCGGACTTCAACCTTTTCAGCGCGGACGGCAACTCCCTGTACACCCAGACTGCTATGAGCCCCGTGGCTTACGCAGGCCTGTGGCAGGGTGACCCCATGGGTAAGCGCACTCTGGCTCCCGATTTCGCGAAGAGCTTCGATGTTTCCGAAGAAAACGGTCTGCCCGTTGTCTCCATTGAGCTGAACCCCCAGGCTAAGTTCAACGACGGTACCCCCATCGACTACAAGGCTCTGCAGGCTACCTGGGAGGTCCTCAAGAGCACCGATGGCGGCTACAAGATTGGTACCAGCGGCATCTACAGCAGCATTGCTTCCGTGGAGCGCGACGGTGATGACTTCAAGGTGAAGGTAACTTTCTCCGCACCTTACTACCCGCTGGATACCCTCTTCGCTGGCATTATGCACCCGGCTCTGCTGGACAAGGAACTCTTCAACACTGGTTTCGTTGACAAGCCGCACCCCGAGTACTGGGTTGGCCCCTTCACCATTGCTGAAGGTGGCTGGAACTCCACCGAGAAGACCCTGACCCTGACCCGCAATGAGAAGTGGTGGGGCGAGAAGCCCGTTCTGGAGCGCATCGTCTTCCGTCAGATGGATACCGCTGCTGAGCGCGCGGCATTCAAGAACGATGAGCTTGACGCGATTGGCGCTACCACCGCTTCTGCATACAAGGAGCTCAAGGAAGTTGCTAACACCGAGATTCGTCGCGGTGCTCGCCTCTTCGCCGGCGGTCTGACCATGAACCCCGCCCGCATGCAGGATGTTGCTCTGCGTCGCGCTGTGGTTGTTGGTCTGAACCGTGAGGCTCTCGCTAAGGTTCGTTTCCAGGGTCTGGATTACGAAGAGAAGCTCCCCAACTCGGTTATTCATATGCCCTTCACCGAGTACTACCAGGACGACTACCCGACCCCGAACAACGATGCTACTGCAGCATCCAAGATTCTGGAAGAGGCAGGCTACACCAAGAACGGTGAGTTCTACGAGAAGGACGGCAAGCAGGCTGCCTTCAAGTTCTCCATCTTCGGTGAGGACCCCACTGCCAAGGCTGTCGGTCAGACCCTGGTTCAGCAGCTGAAGTCCGTCGGTATTAATGCTGAGCTCGACTCCCGTGCTGTGAGCGAGTTCAACAAGACCATGGCATCCAAGGATTACGACGCAACCTCCTCCGGTTTTGCTCCGACCTCCCCGGATGCTACCGAGGCTACCGAGCAGTTCTACATGCGTCGTAAGCCCGAGGAAGCCGGTTCCGATGAGATCAATGAGATGATTGCAAAGATGAAGCTCATTGCTGACGACAAGGAACGCAACCGGGCTTGCAGCGAGATCGAGAAGAAGCACCTGGCTGAGTTCGCAGTGCTGATTCCGCTCATCAACGGCCCCGAGTACAAGTTCGTGAAGAAGGGTCTGCGCAACTACGGCGTGTCCCTCTTCCAGGGCACCGGTATTCACTGGCAGAAGGTTGGTTGGGCTAAGTAAGTCCTTATCCCTTCACCTAATAGGTGAATAGTCTAGAGCTACTGAAAGTGTCCACCCGGATTATCCGGGTGGACACTTTTTGCATATCTGGAGGAATTGCTTTGGGCATTTTGTGTACCGGTGCAGGGGAGCGGTGGCATAGCTATCCGGCAAAATCCGAAAAATTCGCACAAAAACAGCGTATTCATGGTATGAATATTCAAAAAACACGATAAATATTAAGAAATATTGTAAAAATGCTTGGTTTTTGCTCCCGAGGCGCGCTACAGTGGAGTTATACAAAATTATGCAGTGCTCTGCATAAATAATCATTACTTCGGGGATACGGGATACACCCGCCCACACAAGACAGAAGGAAACCACTCCCATGACCGCCAACACCGCATACACCGCGAGTAGCCACGAAGCGACCAAGAACAGCTTCAGCCGCCGCGCCCTCATTGGCGGCACTGCGGCTCTGGGAGCTGTAGGTCTGCTCAGCGCCTGCGGCAACGGCAGTGCAAGCTCTGAAAAGACCAAGGCTGCCGGTGCCGGTGCCAATATCGAAGACCTCTACAATATCAACGCTCAGGACGTGAACAGCCTGAAGAAGGGCGGCATCCTACGCCTGCCCGCCGGATCTATCGGTCCGAACTTCAACTTCTACACCCAGAGCGGTAACACCAGCGATAACGTCAACGTTATGAGCACCATCAGTCAGGCTGGCATGTGGAACCTCGACTTTGATGGCACCTACAAGCTGAACACTGACTTCGCTGTCTCCTTCGAACACAGCAAGAAGGGCGACAAGATTCAGGTTGCCGTCAAGCTCAACCCCAAGGCTGTCTTCAATGATGGCACCCCCATCACCTACAAGGCGCTCCAGTCCACCTGGAATATCTTCAAGAGCCTGGACAACGGCTACAACATTGTCTCCAGCGGCATCTACGAATTCGTTGAATCCGTAGAAAAGGGCGAAGACGACTACAGCGCAACCGTCACCTTCTCCAAGCCCTTCTACCCGCTGCAGAGCCTCTTCTCTGAGATTCTGCACCCCGCCCTGGAGGATGTTGAGCTCTTCAACAACGGCTTCGTGGATGAGCCCCACCCCGAGTACTGGGCTGGCCCCTTCACTCTGGCGGATAAGGGCTGGGACTCCACTGCGAAGACCTTCAGTGTTGTGCCCAACGATAAGTGGTGGGGCACCAAGCCCCTGCTGGACAAGATTGTGTTTACCCAGATGGAGTCCAGCGCTGCACGTGCCGCGTTCAAGAATGATGAAATTGACGCTATCGGTGCAAGCACCTCCTCCACCTATGCCGAGGTGAAGAACATTGCGGGTACCGAACTGCGTAAGGGCACCCGCCTCTACGCCGGCGGCCTGGATATTAATCCCCGCCGCGTCAAGGATGCTGCCCTGCGTAAGGCAATCTTCGTCGGCACCAACCGTGAAGCACTCGCAAAGATTCAGTTCCAGGGTCTGCCCTACGAGGAAGCTATCCCTGGTTCGATGATTCATATGCCCTTCTCGCCCTACTACCAGGATTCTTACCCGACCCCGAATAATAGTGTTTCGGAGGCGCAGAAGATTCTGGAGGCCGCCGGTTACACCAAGAACGGCGACTACTACGAGAAGGACGGCACGAAGGCTGGCTGTGCAGTGGTGGTCTTCGGTGACGATCCGACCAACAAGGGTAAGGCTCAGACCTTCACTCAGCAGATGAAGGATGTCGGTATCGAGATCCGGATTGATCAGCACGCCGATAGTGAGTTCGCCACCATTCTGGGCAACTGGGACTACGATATTTCCTTCAGCGGCTACTCGGTCTCTGCTGACGCAACCGAGGGTACCAAGCAGTTCTACTACTCCGAGAACAACGAAGGTATCGGCAGCAAGGAAATCGATGCCCTCATCGACGCCATGACCCTCATTGAGGATGACAAGGAACGTAACCTTGCCTGTAACGAGATTGAGAAGAAGCACATGGCTGAGTTCGCCTTCCTGGGTACCATTACGAACGGTCCTGACTTTGTGATGGTCAAGAAGAATCTGGCTAACTACGGTCCGCACCTGTACAAGTCGATGGACTGGACTGCTGTGGGCTGGATGAACTCCTAGGGGTTCCTGCCCTATGAGCGGGTCGAATGCGTATATGCGCGTTCGGCCCGCTTTGCTGTGCCCGCTGGCTATTTCTGGGGGTGGGGGAGGGGTGTTGCGCGAAAGGCGGTGGGGTTGTGCCGATATGGATTTAGGCCCGCTGCATTAGGGCCGGGCGTAATAATTGAGAAATATTTATCGTGTTGCACACCTGTAGTGATGTGTGTGGTGTACACTACTAAAAATATTAAATGTGGCTTAGAACATAGCTTTAGGTCACATTATTTTGCATGGCTTGACCTGCCCGCCCATCACCGCAGATAGCAGGCGCTCCTACAGGCGGAAACCCCGCCTCCAGAGCACGCGAGCCACCCACTCTACACTGCAAACACTGCATCAGCGCAGTCCACACCCACAAGGAGCCCGTCATGAGCCCCCACCCCATCCCCTCCCTCTCCGGATTCAACCCGATCATGAGCCGCCGCGTACTGTTCGGCGGCGCAACCGCCGTCGCTGCTGCCGGCGTACTGAGCGCTTGTGGCTCCTCGTCCTCCAAGACCGAGCACAAGGCAAGCGAAACCCCGTTCTATGAAATCAACGAGCAGGATGCCTCGAAGCTCAAGCAGGGCGGTACCCTGAACCTGAGCACTTACTCCCTCGGTCCGGACTTCAACCGCTTCTCCCAGAACGGCTCGAGCACCTCCGTCTCCGAAACCATGGGCGTTATCGCCGGTGCCGGCATCTGGCGCAGCACCTTCAAGGGTGAAGACGAGCTCGACCCCAACTACTGCCTCGGCTTCGAAGCTAAGGAAGTAGACGGCAAGATCACCGCAGAGGTTCGCCTGAACCCCAAGGCAGTCTTCAACGACGGCACCCCCATCGACATCGATGCACTCAAGGCAACCTGGCAGATCCAGCGTGACCCCGACGGCGAATACAAGATTGCCGCAGCAGGTATCTACGAGTACATCGAAAGCGTTGAAGCTATCGATGGCGACCGCTACCACGCACGCGTTGTTTTCAAGACTGCACACAACCCCGTCAAGGGTCTGCTCTTCGGTGGAATCCTGCACCCGGCGATGCTCGACGTAAACCTCTTCAATGAAGGCTTCGTGGACAACCCCCACCCCGAGCTCGGTTGCGGCCCCTTCACCCTGGCACCCAACGGCTGGAACTCCTCCGAGAAGACCTTCACTGCTGTGCCCAACGACAAGTGGTGGGGTGAGAAGCCCAAGCTGGACCGCATCGTCGTGCGTGAAATGGCAGACGCTGCAGCTCGCGCCGCCTACAAGAACGGCGAGCTGGACGTCGTGGAATCACGTACCCTCAGCGCCTACAACGAGATGAAGGACGTTGCGAACTCTGAAATCCGCCGCGGTCGCCGCCTCTTCGCCGGCGGCATGAACCTGAACGCAGAGCACATCACTGATGTTGCTGTGCGTAAGGCAATCTTCCTGGGTATCGACCGTGGTGCTCTGGCAAAGATTCGCTTCCAGGGTCTGCCCTATGAAGAAGAAGTTCCCGGCTCGATGCTTCTGTTGGGTTCCTCCCAGTACTACCGCGACAACTACCCGGCACGTAACCCGGAGGAAGCACGCAAGGTCCTGGAGAAGGCAGGCTACACCAAGTCTGGCGACTTCTACGCGAAGGACGGCAAGACCATCACCTTGAAGCTGACCACCTTCGGTGATGACGCCACCACCAAGGGCCAGGCACAGACCTTCATCCAGAGCATGAAGGAAATCGGCATTAACTTCGAGCTCGATTCGCGTGCACAGTCTGAATTCTCGAAGGTTGTTGGTAACCGCGAGTACGACGTAAGCATTTCGGGCTTCGGCGTGACCTCCGAGCCGACCAGTGCAGCCGAGTACTTCTACCACTCCAAGAACTGGAACGGCGTCGGCACCCCCGAAATCGACGCTATGGTCGACGAGATGGTCACCATCCTCGATGACGCTAAGCGCGCCGAGAAGTGCAACGAAATTGAGAAGAAGCACATGAGCGAGGTTTGCCTCTTCATCCCCTTCCTCAATGGCCCGGACTTCAAGGCATGCCGCCCGAAGCTCGCTAACTACGGTGCGTTCCTCTTCAAGACCACCGACTGGTCTTCGGTTGGCTGGATGGCATAAGCCGCAGTTTTAAGCTCCCTGCCCCCTATACGTTTTCGCAGTGTCGTATAGGGGTGGGGAGCTTTTTCTTGTGGAGGGTTCAGCGCGCTTTAGCTGCCCCGACGCTGTGCTTGTAACTTGTAACGACTCTCAAAGTACCGGGTGTGACGCGCTCGCGCGCCAATGCTACATAATATTTCATTTTTTAGTTTTCGCACGCGGCTTCCGCATGATGATGCGGTTTCAGGCGCTGAACCCGTGATTTTTAGACGGTGTATAGTTCTTCCACGGATTGGACTGTGGTCTGCGTCGCTTCTTTTGGGGGTATACTGTGTTTCAACCACAAACAATGTGGGGGCTCTCACAAAGGTGATGGGCGGGAGCTTCGGCGCTCCCGAAAAATCAGCGCACAACACGGTGCGCTTATCGAATAGCACCCGAGCCCTCCGGCATGAGGAGAATACATGACTCATCTACGTATTAATCGCCGTACCCTGCTGACCGGCACCGTTGCCCTGGGTACCGTCGGCCTGCTCGCTGCATGCGGCGGCGGCTCTGACAAGAAGATCAGCGGTAAGGCTGCATCAAGCACCGAGGAAATCGTCAAGAACCTCGAAATCAACAAGCAGGACCGCTCCTCCCTCAAGCAGGGTGGCGAGTTCCGCGGTAGCGTCTCCGCAGTCGGCCCGAACTTCAACATTCTGACTCAGAGCGGCTACACCACCGAGAACCTCACCGCGTTCGGTGGCGCCTGCAACATCCCCTCCGCTATCGGCTTCACCTCCCTAAGCCCTGCTGGCGAATACAGCCTCAACGACGACTATGTCAGCGACTACAAGGCAGAGACCGTTGGCGGCGTGCAGACCATCACCTTCAAGCTCAACTCTAAGGCTGTCTTCAATGACGGCACCCCCGTTGACGTTGAGGCAATCCGCGCCGCGTGGACCGTCTACCGCAACCCTGATGACGGCTACAACGTTATCGCCGCTCCCTTCTGGCAGCAGGTAGCATCCATCGACCCCGTGGATGGCGACAAGACCCGCGTCAAGATCGTCATGTCCAAGCCCCTGTACCCCGCTGAGACCCTCGGCCTGCTCGGTCTGCACCCCGCACTGACCGACAAGGAGCTCTTCAATAACGGCTTCGTGAACAAGCCCATGGATCAGTACTGGTCCGGCCCCTTCAAGATTGGCGAGTGGAACTCTTCGGCTAAGACCCTCACCCTCGTGCCCAACGACAAGTGGTGGGGCGAGAAGCCTCTGCTGGATCGCATCATCTGGCGCGAAATGGGCGACGAAGCAGAGCGCGCAGCGTTCAAGAACGGCGAGCTGGACAGCATCGGCTTTGCTGGCCTGGCAACCTACAACGCCGTCAAGGGTCAGCCCGGTGTCCAGATTCGCTCCGGCCAGAGCGTCGGCGTGATCAACCTGCAGTTCAACCCGACCCGCGTGACCGACACCGCCCTGCGCCGTGCAGTCTTCGCCGCGGTTGACCGCTCTCAGCTGGCTAAGGTCAAGTTCGGCCAGATCAACTGGGAAGAGCCCCTGACCGGCTCCATGATTGCTATGCCCTTCCAGAAGGGCTACCAGGACGCTATGCCTTCTAACCCCGGCCCCGAGGCTGCGGCAAAGATCCTGGAAGCAGCAGGCTACTCCAAGAATGGCGACTACTACGCCAAGGACGGTAAGACTGCAGGCTTCTCCATCACCTACTTCGGTTCGGATGCAACCTCCCTGGCTCAGTTCCAGAACCTCGAGCAGCAGCTCAAGGTAGCAGGTATTAAGCTCGAGCAGGACAACCAGCCGCAGTCCCAGTTCAACTCCGTGATGGGCTCTAAGCAGTACGACTGCGCCTTCTCCGGCTGGGGTATTGGTGCTGACCCCGCAGACAGTGTTCAGTACTTCTACACCAGCGAAATCAACGAAGGTGTGGGCGATCCCGAGCTGGATAAGTTCATCGCGTCTATTTACGAGAAGGAATCCCACGAGGAGCAGTTGAAGATGGCTGCTGAGGCTGAGAAGCAGCACATGGAGAAGGTCGCTATTTACTTCCCCTACGCTAACGGCCCCAGCTACGCAGCTGTGAAGGAGAAGCTGGCTAACTACGGTCCTTCCCTCTTCGCAACCAGCTACACCGACCCCAAGCGCTGGGTCAATGTGGGTTGGCAGAACTAAAGCCACAGGTTAATTTTCTGGATTTCTATTCGGTAGTTTCTGAATTTTTGGAGGCGCCGGCATAAGACTCCGGAAGGGTAAAGTCCCGCGGTATTCCGCCTTAGAGGCGGGGTGCTGCGGGGCTTTTCTGTGTTTTTGATGGGGGGTTTGTGGTGGGGTGGTTTCGGGAATTGGCTGAAATATTTTCCCTAAAACGGTGAACTAGGTCATAGTGCGTGGGAAATGTGTGTATACTAATCTCAATGCAAAATGTGCGTGCTGTCACAAAGGTGTGCGGGTTGTGTTCCCCCGCGTACAGCAAAGCAGCATCCCACCTAACTGAGGAAAACTAATGACCACTTTCACCCTCAACCGTCGTACCCTACTCACCGGCACCGTTGCCCTGGGTACCGTCGGCCTGCTCGCAGCCTGCGGCGGCAACTCCTCCAAGAACGAAACCAGCGCTCTCTCCGCCGGCGACGACCTGTCCAAGGCAGTCTCCTACAACGAGAAGGACCGCTCCGCCCTCAAGGACGGCGGCGAGTTGCGACTGAGCGCAGACGGCATTGGCCCGAACTTCAACATCCTCAACACCAACGGCTACACCGCCGGTAACCTGAATATTCAGGCGGCAATCAACTCCGCCTTCACCGGCGGCTTCTACGCTGACTTCCGCGGCGAGTCGCACATGAACCAGGACTACGTCACCGAGTACAAGGCGCAGACCGTTGACGGCGTGCAGACCGTGACCTTCAAGATCAACCCCAAGGCAGCCTTCAACGACGGTACCCCCATCGACGTGAACGCCGTCAAGAGCTACCAGACCATCTACACCGCCGCGGCATCCGGTTCGGACTACCAGATCACCCCCTCGCCCATCTGGGAGCAGGTCGCAAGCGTCGAGGCTGTGGACGGCGATACCCGCCACGTGAAGGTCACCATGTCCAAGCCCTGGTACCCCATCGAAGGCAGCTTCACCTCCTTCCTGCACCCGGCATTCGTCGAACCCAAGTTCTTCAACGACGGCCTGAACGACAAGCCCCTCGACCAGTACTGGGCAGGCCCCTTCAAGGTCGGCGAGTGGAACTCCTCCTCCAAGGTGCTCACCGTCGTCCGCAACGAGAAGTGGTGGGGCACCAAGCCCGCTCTTGAGCGCATCACCTGGCGTGAAATGAGCTCCCAGGCAGAGCAGGCAGCTTACAAGAACGGCGAAATCGACTATGTGGACGCCAGCACCCTCAGCTCCTACAACGAGCTCTCCGGCGTGGCAAACACCGACATTCGCAAGGGTAGCGCTCTCAGCGTGGGCAACTACGAAATCAACCCCGAAAAGGTGCCCCTGCCCGTCCGCCGCGCATTCGTTGCAGCCCTGAACCGTGAGCAGCTGCAGAAGCTGCGCTACGAGAAGCTCGGCTGGAAGGAAACCCTGCCCGGCTCCATGTGCATGCTGCCCATGCAGGAAGGCTACCAGGACAACTACCCGACCAAGCTCGGCAAGGACGTCGCTACCAAGATCCTTGAGGACGCAGGCTACACCAAGTCCGGTGACTACTACACCAAGGACGGCGCTAAGGTCTCCTACCCGGTCATCACCTTCGGTAGCGACCCGGTTGTCAGCTCCACCGCGCAGTTCCTCGTTCAGCAGATGAAGGAAATCGGCGTTGAACTGACCATCGAGAACCACGGTGCCTCTGAAATGTCGAGCATCATCTCCTCGAAGAACTTCGCGATTAAGACCGGTGGCTACGGCATCACCACCTCCCCGGTGGATGCGGCGAACTACTTCTACATCTCCGAGACCAACAACGGTCACGGTAAGGATCTGGACTCGCTGGCAGCAACCATGATGTCCACCGAGGACCCGAAGGAACAGCTCAAGATCATGAACGAGCTGGAGAAGCGCCACCTGGACGAGGTCGCCATCTACGTGCCCACCCACAACGGCCCGAACTTCAAGGCGTGCCGTAAGGGCCTGGCGAACTACGGCCCCATGCTCTTCGGCCTGCCCTACTACAACCCGAACGTATGGATCAACGTCGGTTGGGAGAAGCAAAACTAAGCGTTGAGCACCGCTCACACACTCCATAAGGGGTAAAAGCGCTACAGCGGCGTGTTACAAAAGGATTAAAACCTTCTGTAGCACGCCGCTTTCCCGTTCCTAAGAGAGTCGCACGGATATACTTAAAACAAATGTGGGCATTCTGCCCGCAACCCCGGCAGAGACTGTCCTCCCGCCGGGTTGGAGTGTTAGTTGCGCACCGTTCGCGTACCGCCTCCACAACACTGCGAATACTCTAGGAGAAATTCCATGAAGAGCATGTCTGTCTCTCGCCGTACCCTCCTGACCGGCACCGTTGCCCTCGGCACCGTTGGTCTACTGGCTGCCTGCGGCAGCTCGAAGGAAAAGGTTGGCGGTAGCGCCGCTAACAACGCTGAAGATATTCTGAAGAACCTTCAGGTCAACAAGCAGGACCGTTCCTCCCTCAAGCAGGGTGGCACCCTGACCCTCGCGGCTACCGCCCTGGGCCCCAACTTCAACCTGCAGACCCAGAGCGGCTACACCTCCAGCAACCTGGACGCTCTGGCACCCTGCAACATTCCCGCCGTGATGGGCTTCTACACCATGAGCCCCGAAGGCGAAGGCACCCTCAACCCCGAGTTCTGCACCGAACACAAGACCGAGACCGTCAATGGCGTGCAGACCGCGACCTTCAAGATCAACCCCAAGGCTGCCTTCAACGACGGCACTCCCATGGACGTGAACGCTGTTCGCGCCATGTGGAAGGTCTACAGCGCAGTCACCGACAACCCCTACCACATCACCGATAACACCATGTGGCAGCAGGTTGAAAGCATCGAGGCTGTGGACGGCGACAACTTCCACGTCAAGGTCACCATGAAGGCTCCGTACTACCCCTCCGAGGGTCTGTGCGCCTTCGCAATCCACCCCGCACTGGAAGACGTCAACCTCTTCAACGAAGGCTTCGTTGACAAGCCCCTCGATCAGTACTGGGCAGGTCCCTTCAAGATTGGCGAGTGGAACTCCTCCCAGAAGGTGCTCACCCTGGTCAAGAACGACAAGTGGTGGGGCGAGAAGCCGGTGCTGGACCGCATCATCTGGCGTCAGATGGACTCCGAAGCAATCCGTGCAAGCTTCAAGAACGGCGAACTGGACGCCTTCACCTTCGTTGGCGCAACCAGCTACAACGCTGTGAAGGGCCAGGCAGGCACCGAGATTCGCCAGAGCCAGAACACCAACGTCAACATCATTCAGCTGAACCCCAAGCGCATCGAGGACCTGGCACTGCGCCGCGCAATCCTCGCTTCTGTGGACCGCGAGCAGATCGCTAAGGCATACTTCTCGCAGCTCGGCTGGACCGAGCCGCTGCCCGGCTCCATCATTGCGATGCCGTTCCAGAAGGGCTACCAGAACAACTACGCTGGTGACACCGGTGCACAGGCAGCTGGCAAGATTCTGGAGGCCGCAGGCTACTCCAAGTCCGGCGACTACTACGCTAAGGACGGCAAGGTTGCTGGCTTCGCGCTGACCTCCTTCGGTTCCGAGGCTGTCTACCAGGCGGTCTACCAGATTCTGGAGCAGCAGCTGAAGTCCGCAGGTATCCGCCTGAGCGCTGACAACCAGCCGCAGTCGAACTCCAACTCCGTGCTCGGCCAGAAGAGCTACGAAGCAATCTTCACCGGTTGGGGCGTTCTGCCCGACCTGGCTTCCTCGGCACCCTACTTCTTCACCACCGAGGTGTTCGGAGTCGGTGACCCCGAAGTTGATAAGCTCATCGAGAAGCTGCAGAACACCGAGAAGGAAGACGAGCGCATCAAGATCGCTAACGAGTCGGAGAAGCTCTACTACGAGAAGGTCGCAGTGTACCTGCCCTACGCAAACGGCCCGATGTACGCCGCTGTCAAGGCTAAGGTTGCGAACTACGGTCCG
This sequence comes from Rothia sp. HMSC066G07, assembly GCF_001814485.1. Taxonomy (NCBI): domain Bacteria; kingdom Bacillati; phylum Actinomycetota; class Actinomycetes; order Micrococcales; family Micrococcaceae; genus Rothia; species Rothia sp. HMSC066G07. Next base: position 128,688 of record NZ_KV816926.1, read on the forward strand.
TCCCTGTTCAAGCAGAGCTACACCAGCGCTGACTACTGGGTCAACGTTGGCTGGCAGGAGTAGTACCGCTTGCGGTAACGCTCTAGCCGTCCTGTAGGACTCGAAATCCCGGGTACTCTCACGAGAGAGTGCCCGGGATTTTTCTGTCCCGCTTGTTCTGCGTCCTTTAGCTGGATACATTAGCGGGATATGTAATTACAAAAACTAGGGGAGCGCCACTCTAACTGGCTGCTACCACTCGCCCAGGTACAGGGCGCGCTCCTGCAGATACCTCAACATCTTCGGGTTCTGCCTCAGGTAGAAGATGCGGTAAATGCCGCCTCCAGCGACGATGAAAGCCAGCGGGAAACCTAAAATCACGAGCACACGGCTCATATTGGCGGACAGATCAAAAGGATCACCGCTGGTTGCCACCAGCATAATCCAGAGAGAATAGCCCACGCAGGCGAACACGGTGCCCCACATGCCGCGCACGAGCCAACTCACCAGCGCCACCGCAATAACCCACGCCAGCGCCAACGTGAACTGGTGCCGCTCCGCCTGAGCCCACGGAAGCGCCCCCACGTAAATAATTGCGGGGATGCCCAGGTACCCGGGGATATTCAGCGAGGCAAGAATGTTCACACAAAAATAGCCCAAGAAAATAGCGCTCAACGACGAGGATAGGAACAGGTGCAGAGGAATCATGCCGTCGCCGCTATAGGCTGCGGTCGGGCCCGCGTACACGGTTTCAAACATGAGGGTCAGCGGAGTCATCATGTACTCGATCCAGACGACCAGCGCAAAAGCACCGAACATGCCCAGAGCCTGCATCAGAGCAATCAGCCGTGAACGGGCATCCCGAGGAATCGTGAAGCTCTGACCCTTAGCCTTGACCCCGCAGAGATGAACAACGGCCACCATTGCCGCGATGCACAGCACCCAGCGCACGAGGGCCCCCGGCAGCTCAGGAAGGCCGCCGTAAGCCCCCGTAGCGGGGTTACCCCAGGCTCCGGGGAGCAATGTAATAGCGTGAGTACCCTCGGGGAGGTTTGCGGAGGAAGCAAGTCGGTGCGGTTCGTAGATAACCCACCACAGAAGGTACGCGGGAATCAGCGCGGAGAGCTTACGCAGCAGAACCGGGAACGGCGCGGACTCATAGACGAGCGCCTCAAGATTGAGCCGGCGCATCAGCCGCCGAAAAGGAGGAAGAGCGCGCAACTCTTTTTGCTGCTCTTCCCACACCTCGGTATCCCATATCCTAGTATCAGAAGACATCGTCGTACTCCCTATCACGTGAGAACTTCCTTGTTGAGCTTATTATCACACTAGCAGAAATACCCCCGGCTAGTGGGTAACCCCAGGCTAAGCCCTACCCGAATATCAGGGCATAAGGAAAGGGGGCCCCACCGTAATGGTGGGGCCCCCTTTAGAGCCATAGTTAGAGCCTTAGAAAGCGAACTACTTAGTGGTCACCTTCAGGACAGTGCTCAGGTTCTGGTGAGCAACGCCCGGCAGACCCTTCACCTCAGCGAACTTGCGGGTGTTGGTCACAATCACCGGGGTAATCAGCGGGTAACCCGCCTCCTTGATAACCTCAGGATCGAACTCAATCAGAGCGTCGCCAGCAGCAACAACATCGCCCTTAGCAACCTTCACGCTGAAGCCCTTACCGTCCAGGTTCACGGTATCCAGACCAACGTGAATCAGCAGCTCAATGCCGTTCTCCAGCTTCAGACCCACAGCGTGGCCCGAGGGGTAGGTTGCAGCAACCTTACCGGCAGCGGGAGCAACAACAGTGGTACCGGTCGGCTCAATAGCCACACCCTCGCCCAGCTTGCCAGCAGCGAAAATCGGGTCCGGAACATCAGACAGAGCAACAGCAGTACCCTCAATCGGAGCGTGCAGCTCAATGACCTCACCAGCGGAAGTAGCGGGTGCAGCAGCGGCGGTCGCAGTAGCGGCAGCAGCCGGAGCAGCCTTAACGGCAACAGCCTCAGCCTTGGGAGCGTCCTCAGCAGCCTCAGCCTTACGCTCCGCAGCGTGCCTTACAGCGTCAGCCTTCGACTCGTAACCGAAAATCAGAACACCGGTCATAGCGCCGAAGAACGCAATAGCCAGACCAATCACGTACAGGTAGGAAGGCTGCATAGCCGGAATCGACAGCAGCGAGGTGAACGCGAATGCGTAGGACTTAACGCCCAGGAAGGAAATGGTAGCGCCACCAATAACAGCGGGAACCAGAATAATCGGGATCACGCGCTTGTAGCGGAGCACAACACCGTACAGGGACGGCTCAGAAATACCACCGAGCAGACCGGACATCGACGCACCAACAGCGGTCTGGCGCAGCTCGCGGTCGTGCTTAGCCTTAATAGCCACACCGGTGACCAGGCCGAACACAGCGAAGTTGTAAGCACCCATGGGGGACTGAATGAAGTCAGTACCCATGGTCTGCAGGTTGTTAATCATGACAGCGTTCAGCGGCCAGTGCAGACCCAGCGGAACCATGAACAGGTACAGGCCAGCAATCAGAGCACCAACCAGAGCCGGAGCCTGGTCGTTAACCATCTTCAGGAAGTCAGAGATACCCATAGCCACACCAATACCGATGGGGCCAACCAGGAACGCGGTCACCGGAACCAGAATGATGACCGAAATCATCGGCACGAACACCATCTGCAGCATCGAAGGAATAACCTTCTTCAGGAAGCGCTCAAGCGGAGCCAGCAGAGCAACAGCAAGCAGCGGGGGGAAGACCTGGCCGGTGTAGCTGAATGCGTACAGCGGCAGATCCAGACCGAAGAACGGAACGTTCAGAACCTTGGTGGCGGGGTCAGCAAGAGCAGTCAGATCGGTGAAGGTACCGGTCATCAGTGCAGCGGGGATAGCTGCACCAACCCACATGTTCGCGCCCAGACGCTTAGCAGCGGTAGCACCCAGCATGATGGGCATGAAGTTCAGAACAGACAGCGAAGCAGCCTTCAGGATGTACCAGAAAGCAAACTGCTGCATCCACTGGGTGTTCAGAGCCTTAGCTTCCTCCGGGTCAGCCACACGAGCACCGTTAATGATGTCGATGTTCACGCTCTGACCGGTCAAGTCAGTGTACTGGCCGAAGAAGCCCAGCTGCTGCATGAACACAATCAGGGTCAGAATCATCGAGGTACCCAGAAGTGCCCACAGCAGAGGACGGAAGGAGTCAGACAGAACGTCGAAGACGTTGGTAAGCCAGCCGGACTTCTTGCCCTCAGCCTCAACCTTGGTGTCACCCTCAGCGTGGCCGGACATAGAAGGCAGAGCGTTGATCTCGTTGTACACAGCCTCAACGCGCTCGCCCAGAACAACCTGAGTCTGGCCGGACTGCTCAATCACAGAGAGAACGCCGGGCAGGCCCTCAATCTTCTTGTTCTGCACTGCATCGTTAGACACAGGAGTGACACGAAGGCGGGTTGCACAGTGAGTAATGTGCGCGATGTTCTCGGGGCCACCCAGGCCGTCAAGAATCTTCTCGCCAAGTTCGCGGTTATTCACGATACTTCCTTAGATATGCGGTCAATGTCTATACGGTTGTTGCCGGAGGCTGTGCCTACCTGACGTTGCGGTGGCCGAAAAAGCCCCGGAAAACACGGCCAGAAAACACAAAAGACCCGAGTCTCTCGACCACCGGAAGCACTACACTCGTGCCCACTATGGAGCTTCGGTACAGCAAATAGAGGGGATTCTCGGCAGATATATGCTGCCGTCCCATACGGTGTTGAGTAACTCAGGTCTTGCCTGCCAAACCAGTAACAACCCTGAAGAAGGTTTCCCTTCACAAATAGTTCCCTGTAACTCTAAGGGTTTTCCCAGGTTAAGAGCAAGGTGAGAGGCAAAAGCTATCAGAAGCTGTTAAATGTTTCACCCAAGTGATAGCTGAGAATAGCTGAGACACGCTCTCGACACTGATTGCGGGGCGCCTCCCGGCTGGACTCCAGCAGAGTTCGGGTAGGGCTCGGGCAGGGTTCCAGAGCCCTCCGGTACGCCCAGATACGCCCCGGACCGGGTGCTTTCGAAGACGGCGCTCATGAAGACGTGGAAGGGCCCCGCATCCACAGGATACGGGGCCCACACGCTACCGAAGTAGCTACCTTCCGACTAACTACTTAGCCGGGAAGAAATTCAGCGGAGCAACCTCCAGCTCAGGGTAATTACGCTTCTGCCAACGGCGGTTACGATGCGCATTCACCTCAATCAGCGCGGCACCCAGAGCACCGGCACCCAGAGCCGTCCACAGCAGGTGCGGAAGCACAGTAACGAACTGGTGGTACTCCACCAGAATCGGCACGAACAACGCCGCGAAGAACACCGCAAGCAACGCACCAAACAGCAGAACACGAGCACGGTTGAACGGGCGAGCCACCGCAGCCAAGTTCCACAGACCCATCATCACCAGGGTGATGAACGAAGCCGTCTGAACCTGACGGATATCCTCAACACCCATGCCGCGAGCCGTGAACGTCACCGCCAACAGCATCGCAACCACAATAATTGAGTTCGGAACCGTGTAATTCAGCACGCGACGCAAGAAGCCCGGCACGTAACGGCGCGAATTCGGCAACAGAGTCAACGCGAAGGACGACGCACCCACAATCAAGAAGTCAGCAGTCGAGTACTGACGCGGCAAGAACGGGAAGGTCAAACCGAAAATACTGAACAGAACACCCAGAAGAATCGCGAAACCAGTCTTCGTCAAGAACAGGTTTGCCACCATCTCAATGTTCGTAATGACCTGACGGCCCTGCTCCAACGCAGCCGGCAGAGACGAGAACTTACCGTCCAGAAGAACCAGGCGAGAAACAGCCTTCGTTGCCGGAGCAGCGTTACCCATCGCAATACCCAAGCTTGCATGCTTAAGCGCCAGAGCGTCATTAATGCCGTCACCGGTCATCGCCACCACATGGCCGCGCTCCTTCAGGGCAATCACCATGTTCTTCTTCTGCTCGGGCGACACACGACCGAAAATATTGTGAGTAGCCGCAGCCTCAGCAAGCTCCGGACCGTCCTCAGGCAGAGTCGACGCATCAACCGCACCCGCAGACGTATCCATGCCCGCAGTCTTCGCAGCCGCAGCCACAGTGAACGGGTTATCACCCGAGAAGACCTTCAGAGTCACACCCTGACGGTGGAAATACTCCACAATTTCAGGCGCATCCGCACGCACATTCTCACGGAAAATCACGAACAGAACCGGGGCAGCATCCGACGGGATCTTCTGGATCGGCTCATCCTTCTCATTGCGAACCACCGCAGAGGCATGCGCCAAAACCATCGTGCGCAGACCCAGTGCCGCCAGCTCAGCGGCACGCTCACGCTCAGCGCTACCCTTGGCGAGAAGCGCCTCCGGAGCGCCCAGAAGCCACGCACCCGAATCCTTAAACTCAATCGCGCTAAAACGCAGAGCCGACGAGAACGGCACAATACCGCTTACCGACGCCGAGGAAGCATCCGGGAAGCCACCGGTCAGAGCCGCAGCGGTCGGGTTCGCGTTCTCATCGTGACCAAACCACGCCAGCGCCTCATTCCAACCGGCAGGCAGAGAAGCACGCCAAGAAGTGTGCTCCGCCGAGTCAGCATCCGGGCCCTCAGCCTCAGCAACGGTGTCCAGCGGGCGCACCGAATCAAAAATCACGCCACCCTCAGTCAGGGTGCCGGTCTTATCGAAGCAGACCACATCCACACGAGCCAGAACCTCAACCGCAGGCTGCTCCTGCACCAGGATGTTGTGCTTACGACCCAGCGCCACAGCCGCCGCCGCAAACGCCAGAGTAGTCATCAGCGCCAGACCCTGCGGAATCATCGAAGCAACCGAGGACACCACAGCAATAGAAACCTGCTCCCACAGGTGGTTCTGCTGCACGGTCTCCAGGCCACCAGCCGCCTGAATCTGCCCCCACAGCACCACAGGAATAATGACCGCAAGACCCACCGTAATCCAGCGGACCACACGGTTCAACGCATCACGCAGCTCAGACTGAATACGCGAGAACTGACGCGCCTCATCAGAAATCTTGCTTGCACGAGAATTCGCACCCACGTGAGAGAGCAGGACGCGGCCGGTACCACCCAGCACACTCGACGCCGACAGCACCATATCGCCGGGGCGCTTAGCAATCGGGTCGTTCTCACCGGTCAGCAGGGACTCGTCCAGCTCCAAAGAATCGGAGGTGAGCACAACAGCATCCGCCGGAACCTGATCGCCGCGCTTGAGGATGACAACGTCACCCTCAACCAGCTGCTCCATCGGAACCTCAACGCTCTTACCGTCACGCACGGCAGTAGCGGGGGAGCGGTCCAGCAGGGAGATGCGGTCCAGCTCAAGCTTCGCCTTGTACTCCTGCACAAAACCAATCACCACGTTAGCGATAACAGCCCCCAGGAAGAGCAGATCAGCCCAACGCTGGTACATGATCACCACGGCACCACAGGCACCCAACACAAAGTTGAAGACCGTGAACAGGTGCGCACGCATAATGCTCCACAGCGTGCGAGAAGACTTATTATTCTGGGTATTGACCCTACCTTCAGCAGTCAGGCGAGCAACATCATCGCTGCTCAAACCGTGCTGGGCAATATCGAAAGATCCGCTATGCGGTGTTTCAGAATATTCGGGAATGTAGCCGGCAACGGCAGGCGCTGCCGTTTTCTGCTGAGGATCCATGCGGGGGTCTCTTTCTCGAATGGATGGAATGCTGAACTGAATAGAGTTCAGTATTGCGGACACTACCTTTCAGTGTATCCGTGCAGGAGGGGATAAAGATAATCTCCGCCCTGTAATGAACTGATATTTACAGTCATTCCAGAACGGAGATTTAATATATGCGAATACTGGCATATTTTGATGTGGAAAGTGTTTGCGGGATGGTTCGCTAACGCCCCGTAAAATCAGCGCGCCAGCAGACTCAGCGTTCTGGCAGAATCAACAAACGATTCGTCACCGGATGCCTCAACACCTCAATCGGATGCTGATACACCTCAGACAACAACTCCGCCGAACACACCTGCTCAGGGGCGCCCGAAGCAACCACCTCGCCACCACGCAACAACACCATACGGTCAGAATACGCAGCCGCAACATCCAAGTCATGAAGCACCGTCAACACCGCAGCACCCTCAGCAGCCAACTCACGGCTCACCCGCAACGTCTGCTCCTGATGCGTAATATCCAACGCCGCAGTCGGCTCATCCAAAAGAATCAGCGGAGTCTGCTGAGCAAACACACGCGCCAAATGCGCACGACCGCTCTCACCACCGGACAGAGTCGTAATATCGCGATCTGACAAATGAGTCACCGACGTACGCTCCATCATCGAAGCAACCACGGCGTCATCCTCTTCAGCGCGCTCCGTGCCCTTCCACGGGGTACGGCCCATCTGAACCACCTCATACACCGTGTACGAAAACGCCACATTCAACTTCTGCAGCAGCATCGCACGCTGACGCGCCATCTGACGGGCAGGAATCGAACCCAGAGGGGCGCCATCCAACAGAATCTCACCGCCACTGGGCGCAATATCACCAGCAATCACACCCAACAGAGTCGACTTACCGGCACCATTAGGACCAATCAGCGACACAACCTCGCCCGCAGCAACCGACAGAGACACGTCATTCAAAATCTGACGCCCACCAGCGTTAAAACACACACCGGACAGGCTCAACAACTCACTCACGAAGCACCTCCGCCCTGACCCAGGGAACGACGCAACAACACGAAGAACGTCGGGCCGCCCACCAAAGCCGTAAAAATACCAATCGGCAAATCAGCAAAAGGCACCAGCGTACGCGCACCCAAATCAGACAGCGCAATCAACAGCGCGCCACCCAATGCCGAAGCCGGCAACAACACACGATTCGACGGACCCAAAATCATGCGCAACAGGTGAGGAATAATCAGGCCAATAAACGCAATAATGCCCGCATACGCCACCGCAGCACCCGTCAACAAAGCCGTCGCCGCAATAGACACCGCACGCAGACGCTCCACGTTCACGCCCGAATGCTGCGCCGCACGCTCACCCAACGCCAGAACATCCAGCGAAGAAGCCATCACAAAACACGCCACCAAGCCAATCAGAATAACCGGCCACACGCTCGCAACAGCCTTCCACGTGGCGCCGTTCAGCGAACCCATCTGCCAGAACACAATCTGATCGCGGCTCGTCGTATCAGCAATGAACATGAGGAACGCAATAATCGCATTCGCCACCGCGGTCACCGCAATACCCGTCAAAATCATCGACAGGACCTTCGCACGACCCGAAGAACGCGACAGGAAATACACCAGCGCAGTAGCCGCCAACGCACCCACAAACGCGAATGCAGGAGTCGTGAAAATACCGAAGAACTGCAGGTTCAACACAATCGACAAACACGCGCCAACCGCCGCACCCGAGGAAACACCAATCACGCCCGGCTCAGCCAACGGGTTACCAAACACCGACTGCATCACCGCACCGGAAGTACCCAAAGCGGCACCCACCAGCACGCCCAACAGCACACGCGGGAAACGGATATTCCACAGAGTGCTATCCGCCAGCTGCATCGCCGGGTTCTCCGGCGCAAGACCCAGGCGGCGGCCCACAGAAGCAACCACCTGATCAGTCGGGATATTGTACTGACCCAAACCCGCAGACAGCACCATCACAACGCACAGTGCCACCGCCAAAAACGTAAACGTCAGACCGGCACGACGCCGACGCGAAGCACGATAATCCCGCGCACCCGCCGCACTCTTCACGGCAGCCACTACTGGCCCCCCGCAGGAGTGGAGTACGCAGCCTTAGCGAGCGAGAGCAACACTGCCGGAGTATTCGGGCCATAGGACAGAATCTGGCCGTCACCCATATCGATAATGCGCTTATTCTTACCGGCATTCGTCTCACCCACACCCGGGCGAGCCAAGAAACCATCCAAACCGCCGGTGGATTTAATGCCGCCGCTCATGGTCAGAATGACGTCCGGGTTCAGCTTCACCAGCGCTTCACTGGTCGCCGGAATAATATTCGTCGCGTTCTGCTCAGACGCCACATCTTTGCCGCCAATAGCCTGAATCAAATCGTCAGCGCCCGAACCCTTGCCGAGCACGAAGAACACGCCAGCGGTACCGCGCACGTACAGGAACGCGAACGACACCTGCTGTGCACCCTTCGGGGCGACGTCCTTGAGTACCTGCAGGGCATAATCCAGGTCCTTCTGCACGCGGGCAGCAACCTGCTCGCCCGCCTCCGGAACACCCAGCGCCTGCGCAACAGCCTTGAGCTGCGGAATGATCTTATCCATACGACGCTCATGATCGAAGACCACCACGGTCACGCCCGCTGCGCGTAGCTGATCCACAATCTCAATCGGGCCGTTGCTCTTATCCCACAGCACCAGGTCCGGGGAGGTCGCCAGAATCGCCTCAGCGTTCAGGTCGTGACCGTTCTGGGTCACCAGCGGCAGGTGAGCCAGCGACTGCTCCGTCGAGGAGGTGACACGACCGACCAGACGACCGCCCAGACCCAGCGCAATCATCTGCTGAGCCAGAGTGCCGTACAGGTCCAGTGCCAGCACGCGGTCAGCAGACTTAACGGTCACCTCGGTGCCGTTGAAGTCCTTGAACGTCACGGGGAAAGCCGGAGTGGGGGTATCGACCATCGGCTGAATTTCGGGGGTATCTGCGGCGCTATTGGGGCCGCGCAGAGCCTTCTGATCAGGGGCAATAGAAGAACGCAGCTGATCGGCAAGGTTCTCCAAAACGGTGCGGGTGCTCTGCTCATCCACCACAGCCTGCGAAGTGCTTGAAGAAGCGGCCGGGTTCTGAGTACCCACACCGCAAGAGCTCAGCAGAAAAGCGGAAGTGATGGAGAACGCTGCATACTTCATTGCATCGCGGCGGTTCAGGGCAGAAGAAGAAAGGGAAGAAAACATCGTCGTCTCACAGAAAAAAGGGAGTTAGAAAAACTGGGGTAGGCGCCGGGGTAAAACCTGGCACCTGAAGCGGGGGTGCAGTGAAAATCTGCACCCCCGCACGGGCCGTGTCGGCTTACCGGTGAACCTCATGGTTGAGTCTCACGGGCGAGCCGACAGTGTGGGCATCCTCGTGAGGTACCGTTATGCCTTCTTGCGGCGGCGAGTGTACACGACGGTACCCGCGCCGGCTGCAACAGCGATGAAGCCTGCAACTAGGGTGCCCTCAACACCGGAGGCGCCGGTGGAAGCCAGAGGCTTGCCGGTGACCGGGTCGCAACCCTCACCCTCGTAGACGGTCTCGGACACGGTCTTGGTGGTGGTCTTCGCGCCGTTAATCGCCGCGGAGAAACTCAGCGGAGCCATGTCCTTACCGGCATCGTAGAAGCCAGCGAACGCCTTCGCGCCCTCAGCGGTCAGGGTGGTTGCCGCACCGTTGACGCTCACAGCGTCAGAGGAGCTCTGCAGACCCGAAAGATCCACCTTCAGCAGTGCCACCTCACCGTAGTTAGTTGCCTTGCCGGAGGGGTCATTGCTGTTCATGGTTGCGTAGAGAGTGCCGGAATTGCCGTTAATCTCAAGGCGCGGGTTCGCAATGGTGGTGTCCAGAATGCCGTGGTGACCGGTGAAACGAACCGAACCGCTGAAGGAGATGGAACCCTTACCGCCCTTGAAAGTGCCGGTACCGTTAGACCAGTTGAACGCATCCGAAGAGTAGGAGGTGCCGTTCAGCTCCCAGCTACCGTTCGCGATGCCGCCGCGCACGTAGTTGCGGAAGGAATCACGCACGCCCCAGCCAAGGTTTGCGCTCTTAATGGTGCCGTCGGACGCGCCCTGCTCCTGCACCTCGCGGGTGCGGGTGACGGGTACGCAGACCGGCTGTGCCGGGTTGTTGCTGACAGAGCCGTTCGAGGAAGAACCGCCGTTAGAGACGCTGCCGGAGGTGCCTGCCGAACCGTTAGAACCGGAGCCGTTAGCGCCGGAGTTACCGGAGGAGTTCGAGGAGCTGTTATCGGAAGAGCCGTTCTCAGAACCCTTGTTATCGGAGGACTTGCTCTCAGAGACGCGGGGAACCTCAACGGTGTTCTCCGCGGTCTGCTCGCTGAGCTTTACGGAGAAGCTCAGCGGTGCCATAGCGTTGTCGGCACCGCGGTACTGGCCCGCGAAGAGCACCTCGGAACCTTCAGCGGTGAGCGCGACTGCTGCGTTCTGTGCGGAGAAAACGCCGTCCTTCACGCTCGCGCCGGAGAGGTCCACCTCGGCGATAGCCAGGCCGGTCTTAGAAACGGACTTGCCGTCGCGGGTCAGTGCGTCAACATCAGCGACCAGGGTGCCCTTGCCGTTGACGACGACCAGGCGCATGTTTTTGATGGTGCTCTTGAGCTGACCGTTGTGGCCGGTGAACTCTGCGGTGCCCGCGAAGTTGATCTGACCGGTCTTGGTCTCGGGGTTGTACACGCCGGATGCCTGAGTGTACTTGAAGCCGCCAGCTGCGGTCTTCTCCATGCCCTCAACGTTCACGGAGCCGTGCGCGAAGCCGGTCAGGTACTTCAGGAAGGACTCGCGGATATCCCAGCTGAGAGTGCCGGACTCGACGACGTTGCCGGTGACCTTTTCTTCACGCTTGGGCTCGGTGGTTGCGGCGGGGGAGGAGGGGGCCGCGGAGGTGGGAGCTGCGCTCGGTGCTGCAGAAGTGGGCTCGGCGGGCTTGGGTGCCTCGCTGGTCGGTGCGGAGGAGGGCTCGCTACTGGGCTCTGCGGTCGGCGCAGCACTCGGCTCGGCGCTGGGTTCAGTGCTGGGCTCAGGGCTCGGCGCGGGTGCTTCCTTGGTCACGATGGTTGCGGAGAAGCCGAGTGCATCCAGCTCCTGACCTGCCTTGTAGAAGCCGGCGAAGGCGCCGGTTGCCTCTTCGGAGAGCTTGACGCGGGTGCCGTTTTCTTCGTCAACGCTGGGCAGGGTGATGGTGTTACCCTCAACCTTCAGACCGGAGGCGTTGAAAGTGCCGAGGGTCATGTTCTTGGTTTCGACCAGGTCGTTCGGGGTGGTGTTGCCGTTGTAGGGGCGCGACTGAACGTTGGCGCGCACGGTGCCCACGCCGTCCTTAATGGTGACGGAGAGGTCGGAGATGATGACTTCCAGCAGACCGTGGTGAGCGGTGTAGTGGATCGAGGAGCCGGTGAAGGTGACCGAGTATTCGCCGTTGGCTACGGTGCCTTCGGCGGCGGTGAAGTGGTAGGAGCCGTCTTCGTTGGTGGTGACGCCGGTCAGCTTCTGGGAGCCCTGGGAGAAGGGGCCGTTGATGTAGGAGCGGAAGGACTTCTTCAGGCCCCAGTTGACGGTGACGTCCTGCAGGCTCTGCTCTGAGGCTGCGGCAACCTCACCGGCGCTGATGTGGGAGTTGGTTTCAGCTGCGAAGGCTGCGGGTACGCCGGCGACGCCGCTGAGGCCGATGGTTGCCGAAGCCAAGAACGCCCAGGTGCGCTTGGTGAGAGAGGGGGTAGACATTCGGTGTCTCCTTGAATTTTGTGATTGTGGTGTTCGTATCAAGTCTAGACCTATTAGCCTATGTTTGTGTAACTTAATGCCTAGGGTGACTTACTCATAAGGTTTACCTTAGCAAATTTTTTGTGGGGGCTATTGCCAAAACCGGTTTTTGGTGACAATATGTCATTAACAGTTTGGTGACACAGTGTCATTAAAACCTTTATAGTCCACCCACAAGCAAATTTAGGAACCCCACCATGACTATTACCGCCCCCGAAACCACCCAGGAACGCTTCTCCGCACGCCTGAAGGAAAGCACCAAGCACGTCCACGACAACGCCGAACACTCCACCTTCATGGAAGATCTCATGGGCGGCTCCCTCAACACCGAGGCATACCTGCGCCTCATCAACCAGTACGTGCACATCTACGAAGCACTCGAAGCGGTCTCCGAACACTACCGCGCAGAACCCAACCCCATCACCGACCCCTTCACCCACCCCGGCCTCGACCGCGCAGAATACATCCGCGCAGACATCCGCGCACTCGGCCAGGACGGCGACATCGACGCGCCCCTGCCCGCAACCGCAGAGTATGTAGAGCGCATCCGCGCCACCGTCAACTCCCCCGAACGCTACCTCGCACACCACTACCTGCGCTACCTCGGCGACCTCTCCGGCGGCCAGGCAGTCGCAGCACTCGTTAACCGCCACTACGGCATCCCCGCCGAAGCACTGAGCATGTACCGCTTCACCGAACTGCCCAAGCCCAAGGTCTTCAAGGACGGCTACCGCGAACTGCTTGACAACGCACCCCTGACCGACGAACAGCGCGAAGCCCTCATCGAAGAATGCATCGAAGGCTTCCGCATTAACGCCTCCCTGTTCGCGCAGCTGGGCCGCAAGGTCGCCGAGGCATAAACCCAGAACGCGCATAAACAGAACGCCTCAACGCACAACCTCTCACCGCTCAACGCACAAGCCAGCGGGCATAACAAAAGGGGCGGATGCTTTCACAAGCATCCGCCCCTTTCGGCGTTAGTCTCAAACTAGTCGAAGACTAGCCCTTCGCAACCTCACCGAAGTAAGAAGCGAGAGTACCCTCGTGAGCTGCACGCAGCTCATCCAGGTCAATGGAAACCTCATCCTGGAAGTCCAGAGCGTTCGACGCAGCATCCACCACACCAATACGTGCGAAGGGGAACTGGCGAGCGGTGCACATATCCTTGAAGCGCACCTCCTCAGAACGCGGAACCGAAACCACAACACGGCCCAGGGACTCCGAGAACAGCAGGGTGAACAGGTCCACGCCGTCACGCTCAGCAACCTCACCCAGGCCGATGCGGGCACCGATGTTGAAACGCAGGCAAGCCTCCGACAGAGCAGCAGCCAGACCACCGGCAGACACGTCGTGAGCGGCATCAATCATGCCGTCACGAGACATGTTCACCAGCATGTCACCCAGCTGACGCTCCAGAGCCAGATCAACCTTCGGCGGCTGACCGCCCAGGTGACCCTTGAAGCGAGCCCACTCGGAGCCGTCCAGCTCATCGCGGGTGGTACCCAGCAGGTAAATCGCCTGACCGTCGTGCTCAGGAGCCCAACCCGAGGGGGTGCGGCGGGTGACGTCATCCATCACGCCCATCATTGCCACCACGGGGGTTGGGTTAATAGCCTTGCCACCGGTCTGGTTGTACAGGGACACGTTACCGCCGGTCACCGGAACACCCAGCTCCATGCAGCCATCGGCCAGACCGCGAACGGCCTCAGCGAACTGCCACATGACGTCCGGATCCTCGGGAGAACCGAAGTTCAGGCAGTCAGACACAGCCACGGGGCGTGCACCAACGGTAGCAACGTTACGGTACGCCTCAGCCAAGGATGCGCGAGCACCCTCGTACGGATCCAGGTAGGTGAAACGCGGGGAGGCGTCGGTCGCCAGAGCAACACCGAGGTTGGTGTTCTCGTCCACGCGCACCACGCCGCCGTCGTCCGGCATGGACAGGGCGGTGTTGCCCTGAACGTAGCGGTCGTACTGGTTAGTGATCCAGGACTTGGAGCACATGTTCGGGGACGCCATGAACGCCTTGATTGCCTCGCCCAGCTCCTTGCCACGCGGGCGGGAGTCGTCAGCAGCCGAACCGGTGAAGTGGTTAGCCTGAACGTCATCCTGCCACTTGGGGCGTGCGTAGGGACGCTCGTAGGTCGGGCCGTCGTGCGCGACGGTGCGGGGGTCAACATCCACGATGACCTCGCCGTCCCACTCGATGACCAGGCGGCCAGAGTTGGTGACCTCACCGAGGAAGGAGTACTCCACGCCCCACTTGTTCATGATCGCTTCGAAGCGCTCTACGTTCTCGGGGGAGACAACAGCCATCATGCGTTCCTGAGACTCAGACATCAGAATCTCGCCCGGGGTCAGGGTGGGGTCACGCAGCAGAACCTTGGTCAGGTCGACGTGCATGCCGCCCTCACCGTTAGAAGCCAGCTCGCTGGTTGCGCAGGAAATACCCGCAGCACCCAGGTCCTGAATACCCTCAACCACGGAGCCCTTGAACAGCTCCAGGCAGCACTCAATCAGAACCTTCTCAGCGAAGGGGTCGCCCACCTGAACGGCAGGACGCTTCGAGGGCTTGGTGTCATCGAAGGACTCCGAAGCCAGCACCGATGCACCGCCGATGCCGTCGCCACCGGTGCGTGCACCGAAGAGGACAACCTTGTTGCCCACACCCGATGCGTTCGCCAGGCGGATGTCCTCGTGGCGCATAATGCCCACAGCCAGTGCGTTGACCAGCGGGTTTGCCTGGTAGCAGGAGTCGAACTCGACCTCGCCGCCGATGTTCGGCAGGCCCAGGGAGTTACCGTAACCACCAATACCGGCAACCACGCCACCAATAACGCGGGCGGTGTCCGGGTGATCAATCGCACCGAAACGCAGCGGATCCATCACAGCAATCGGGCGTGCACCCATCGAAATAATGTCACGCACAATACCGCCCACACCGGTAGCTGCACCCTGGTAGGGCTCCACGTACGAGGGGTGGTTGTGGGACTCAATCTTGAAGGTAACAGCCCAGCCGTCACCAATATCGGTCACACCGGCGTTCTCACCGATACCGACCATCAGGTCCTTCTTCATCTCATCGGTGACCTTCGCACCGAACTGCTTCAGATGAACCTTAGAAGACTTGTAGGAGCAGTGCTCGGACCACATGACCGAGTACATTGCCAGCTCAGCCGCGGTAGGACGGCGACCAAGAATCTCCTTAATATCCTCGAACTCGTTCTCCTTCAGACCCAGTTCAGCCCAGGGGAGTTCAGTGTCCGGGGTTGCCGCCGCGTGCTCGACGGTGTCGAGGTTAAACTGCTTTTCGCTCATAACTTCTTAGAATCCTTGTCGTGCGTTAGCGGGCGTTAATCAGGTTGGCAAGAACGGAGGTGAACACGCCGAGACCATCGGCGCCACCGCGCAGAGAAACCTCACCAAAACCGGAAGAGGAAGGACCGAAGCCAGGCTCCACAGCGTGCTCCGGGTGCGGCATCAGACCGACCACGTTACCGCGCTCATTGCTGATACCAGCAATGTCGTTACGGGAACCGTTCGGGTTGAAACCAACGTAGCGGAACACCACGCGGCCCTCAGCCTCCAGCGCCTCCAGAGTCTTCGGATCAGCAACGTACTGACCGTCCTGGTTCTTCAGGGGGACGACAATCTCCTGGCCAGCAGCGTAGTTGCTCGTCCAGGAGGTGGAGTTATTCTCAATGCGCAGAATCTGGTCACGGCAAATGAACTTGCGGTGATCGTTCTTAATCATCGAACCGGGCAGCAGGTGAGACTCAGTCAGAATCTGGAAACCATTGCAAATACCCAGAACAGGCAGGGGAGCAGAACCGGAGGTACCAGCAGCGTTAGCGGCATCAATCACCGAACGCATCACAGGAGCCTTCGCAGCAATAGCGCCAGCACGCAGGTAGTCACCGTAGGAGAAACCGCCAGGAATAATGACGGCATCAACGTTCTTCAAATCAGCGTCGTCGTGCCACAGCTCAACGACGGTACCGCCAGCCAGACGGACAGCACGCGCAGCGTCACGGTCATCCAGGGTGCCGGGGAAAGTCACCACGCCAACGCGTGCATCAGCGAAAGTGGGGTTCGGGGAGTAGCTAGAGAAGTCGCCAACCAGGGGGACTTCAGTAGGTGCGAGGGACTCAGCCATAAGTCTTAGTCCTCCAGAACCGAAACGTTCACAACGTCTTCGATGACGGGGTTCGAGAGCAACTCTTCAGCAGCCTTGCGGGCAGCTGCGAGGTGCTCCTCGGTTGCCTCACCCTCGACGGTCAGCTCGAAGCGCTTACCCTGGCGAACATCAACGAAGGAATCAACGCCGATACGGGGCAGCTCGTGAGAAATAGCCTTACCCTGCGGGTCAAGAATTTCGGGCTTGAGCATAACATCAACAACAATACGGGCCATGTGTGGGCACTCCTTGGGTGCGTGGGTTCTGTATGAGCCGTATCTCATCTTACCGTACTAACGACCGTAACGGGGGTATGCGTTCGGTTGGTGGATACCCTAAGAGGCTCGAATCACGTCTTTTACGCCTCGAGGGGCGGAAGATAGCGCTCGCACACCGCAAGCAGGCGCTCACGTAGCCCAATGGAACGCTCCGACAGCTCACGCTGAATGCGTACGTATTCAGCCTTGCCCTCGATCGTCTCCACCGGAATCGGCTCGTACCCCCAGTCGCGAATATCGTAGGGGGCGGCGCGCATGTCCAGCTCGCGCGCATCCCACGCCAGGTCGAAACAATCCATGACCAGGGTTGAATCAACCAGAGGTAGCAGCTTGTACGCCCACTTGTACACGTCCATATTCGCGTGCAGGCACGCGGGCTGTTCCAGGACGCGCTGCGTCTCGCGGGTCGGCTGCAGCTCGTTCAACGGTGCCGCCTGCGGCATGAAGAAACGGAACGCATCAAAGTGCGAGCAGCGGATGCGGTGCTCCTCCACCACGCGGTCCGTGCCCTCCGCACCCAGGCGCAGCTGTAGGTAGTCGTGGCGAATATTGTTCTCCACCGACTTGTACGCCATCGCCCACTCGTGCATGCCGAAGCAACCGAACTGGCCCTTCTTCGCGGCCGTATTGCGCAGAATCTCGTGGGTGAAGGCGAGGGCGGTGGCGCGGCGCTCCACGAAGTCGGTGACGTCCACGGTGACGGCGGAGGCCGCCTCCGCCTGAGCGCGCGCCTGCTCGGGGGCGCATCCGGCCTCTAGGAGTTCCTGCTCGGTGGCGGGTCGGTAGAAGCGCCAGGAGGCGCGCTCGGGGGCGTCCAGCAGAATGACGCCGGCGCCAGGGTGCCAGCGCTTGAACTGGCCGGGCTTGAGCGTGTAGTAGGTGAAGAGGAAATCCTCCACGGGGTGCACCTCGTGGAGGGCGCGACGCTGTGCAAAGGGGTCGGCGTAGCGGCCGGCGCGCACCTCGTGGGCGGCCGCGGCGGCACGCCATTGACGGGCATCCATCACCTGAGAAAACACAACACTACTCATGCTTCTAGGGTAGAGCACCCGCACGCCCACAAATACACAGACAAAAGGGAGGGGCGGCGCCGGATCAAACCGGCGCCGCCCCTTACCGAAGCGTACAGCTCGCGAACGAGCTAACCCTCTCAACCCTAGCGGCCGGTGCCACCGTACACGGTAGCCTCGCCCTCGGTGTCCAGACCGAACGCGGTATGCACCGCGCGAACGGCCTCATCCAGCTTGCTCAGCTCGGTAATCACCGAAATACGAATCTCAGAGGTCGAAATCATGTCGATGTTCACGCCCGCCGAGGACAGAGCCTCGAAGAAGGTGAACGAAACGCCGGGGTTGGTCTTCATGCCCGCGCCAACCAGCGACAGCTTGCCGACCGACTCGTTGTAGATAACCTCCTGGAAGCCCAGCTCGGCCTTGGCATCCTCCAGCGCCTTCAGCGCGGTGGGGCCCTGTGCCTGGTTCAGGGTGAAGGAAATATCGGTCACGCCGGGGCGGTCGGTGGGAACGTTCTGAACGATCATGTCCAGGTTCACCTTCGCCTCGTTAATCAGGCCGAACACCTTAGCGGCCGAACCGGGAACGTCCGGAACGCCAACAACGGTAATCTTTGCGCGGGTGCGATCGTGCGCGACACCGGAAATCAAGGGCTGCTCCAAGGGAATCTCCTTCAGATGAATGGGGGTCAGTTCCGCGGACTCCTCCGGAACCACGATAGTGCCTTCAAGGTCCGAGAACGAAGAACGCACGTGAAGCTTCAAGTTAAAACGACGAGCATACTCGACGCTACGCAGGTGCAGAATCTTTGCACCGTTCGCCGCCATCTCCAGCATCTCCTCGCTGGTGATGGTATCCAGCTTGTGCGCGGTCGGCACGATGCGCGGGTCGGCGGTGAACACGCCGTCCACGTCCGAGTAAATCTCGCACACATCGGCGTTCAGCGCGGCGGCCAGCGCAACGGCGGTCGTATCGGAACCGCCGCGGCCCAGGGTCGTAATGTCGCCACTCTGACGGTTCATGCCCTGGAAACCGGCCACAATCGCGATATTTCCGGCCTCGACGGACTCACGGATGCGATCGGGGCGAACCTCCACGAGGCGCGCCGAACCGTGCACGCCGTCGGTAATCATGCCAGCCTGCGAACCGGTGAAGGACTGCGCCTTAGCGCCCAGGTCGTTAATGGCCATCGACAGGACGGCGGTCGAAATGCGTTCACCGGCGGTCAGCAGCATGTCCAGCTCACGCGAGGGAACGACATTGCTGGTGACCTCTGCGGCAAGGTCGAGTAGCTCATCGGTGGTGTCGCCCATAGCGGACACCACGACGACCACATCGTTACCTGCCTTCTGAGTGTCCACGACGCGGCGGGCTACGCGCTTGACGCCCTCCGCATCCGCTACGGAGGAACCGCCGAACTTTTGGACGATCAGGCTCATAGAATTCTCCAGGTCTGTTATATCTGTGCCGCCGGCAGAGCGCCGGCTCCTCACCTATAGTAGACGGCGTTCAGGCCGGGCGGCTAACTTACCAGCCGTGTGTATTGACTTGTGGAATATTACCGAATGTTACGCGGGTCGTGGCGGGCCCGGGAGCGCGAACCCTACCGCGCACGTACTAGTGGTGGAAGGCTAGGTCCACGGGTTCACGTAAGTCACGCCCGGCAGCGGCGGAACGTCCGGCTTCGGGGTGCGTAACGGGGCGTTCTGAATCGAGCGGATGCGCTCCTCGTAGTCGGCGCTGCGGAACACCTCGTGAGCCTCCTCGGGCTCTTCGGGGTTCTCGGAGGCAACGGAGCCCTGGGAAACGGTGGGGTCCTCGGGGCTTTCGGACGTCTCAGGGTTTTCGGGTGTTTCGGCGTTCTCCGCTGCGGGTTCCTTGGCGGCGGGTTCGGCCTCGGGGGCCTCAGCCTCGCCGTCTACGGCGGCC
Source organism: Rothia sp. HMSC066G07 (assembly GCF_001814485.1). Lineage (NCBI taxonomy): Bacteria > Bacillati > Actinomycetota > Actinomycetes > Micrococcales > Micrococcaceae > Rothia > Rothia sp. HMSC066G07. The sequence continues at coordinate 148,598 of NZ_KV816926.1, forward strand.
GAAGCCTCCCCGCCGTCCTGCAGGACCCGTTCGATGAGCTGCTCATCTACCGTGGCCTGCACGCCGGCGGGCGCGGGAGCCTCACCGGCGGGAGTACCCGGTGCCTCCAGGTCATCAAACATGCTCGAATTCCAGCGGCGACGACTCTGCTTCGCCTCCTGAGCCTGAACCTGAGCCGCCTGCTCACGCTCCTGCTCCTCCTCACGGTTCACGCGCTCAAAATCCTCGGCGGCAGTATGAGCCACCGCCGTGCCCTCGCTAATGACGCGGCGGCCCTCCAGCGCGCGGCCCAGGGTAATCTCGTCCGCGTACTCCAGGTCGCCACCGACCGGTAGACCCGACGCGAGACGCGACAGACGCACACCCAGTGGCACGAGCATGCGCGAGAGGTAGGTTGCGGTCGCCTCACCCTCAAGATTCGGGTCCATCGCCAGAATAATCTCTTGGATACGCTCATCCGCCAGGCGGGACACTAGCTCACGAATACGCAGCTGCTCCGGGCCCACACCCGCCAGCGGGTTAATAGCGCCGCCGAGCACATGGTAGCGGCCGGTAAAGGAACGGGTGCGCTCAATCGCCACCACGTCCTTCGATTCTTCGACCACACACAGCACGGACGGGTCGCGGCGCTCATCACGACAGATTGTGCACAGCTTCGTCTCGGAGACGTTACCGCACTCCTCGCAGAAGCTCACGCTGGTCTTCACCGTGGAAATGGCGTTGGCTAGGCGCGCCATATCGGCAGCATCCGCATTCAGAATGTGAAAAGCGATGCGCTGAGCCGACTTGGGGCCCACACCCGGCAGGCGGCCGAGCTCATCAATGAGGTTTTGAACTGCTCCCTCGTACATGGCTTCTCCTTACAAATGCGGTGTGTTGTGCTGGTGTGTTGTTCTTGTGCTGGTGTGCTGTTCTTGGGCGACGTTATGAGTATGCACCCAACCCCTGACAGTTTAGGGGCGTTTCGCGTAGCGAGTATGCGGCTGGAATGAGTGCGCCCGCCATCGGTGCGATGGCGGGCGCGGCACCTACGACCCCGGGTTAGGGCTGGTGCAGGGGGCGTTCGTCAATGACGGTGCCACCAATAATTTTTTCGATAGCGCGCAGACCGATGAAGGTGCTGTTTTCGACCTTCTCATCATCCTCAGAGACGTAGTCTTCATCGGATGCGGTGCGTGCCTGGCGAGCCGGTGCCGCCGACGTGCTCGGAGTCGGTGTGCTAGGAGTCGGTGCTGGGGTTGCGTTAGAAGCCTGCGCTGCGGGCTTCTCATCGCTTGCCGGAGCAGTATCAGCCGGTGCTGCCTGCGGTGTCTCTGCCAACGGACCAGCAGGCTCAACCGGATTAGCAAGCGGACCTGCCGGTGCTACAGGCTGAGCAGGCATTGCGGGCGCGGTGGGTGCCTCAACCGGTTCAGCGTAGGCAGGCTCATCCTCAAAAGGGGGCTCCTCCTCATACGGAGGTTCCTCCATGTGAGGGGGCTCCTGCGAGAACGGGGGCTCTTGTACATGCTGGGGTTCAGTAGCGCTCTCCTGCTGCGGAACTCCACTACCGGAGGCCGCAAAGGAATCACGCTCACCAAAACCGCCCGCCGGAGCAACCGGAACCTGCTGAGCTACCGGAGCAACCGGGGGCTCAGGCGCAAGCGGGCCCGCCGGGGCTTCCTGAACCGGTGCCTGCACTGCCGCCTGGGCAGCCTGCTGAGGTGCCTCCTCGGGGGCGCTCTGCGGAATCGGGGCAACCTCCCACGCACCCAGGGGCGCATCCACGCTCGTAGACTCGGGGGTGTTTGCGCCGGTCAGCGGCTGACCGTGGCGACGCCACGCATCCTCACCGCCGCGCGGACCATCAGCCAGAGGCGCCGGCTGAGCGGGCTGCGGGGGAGTCTGCTGAACGGGCTGCTGAGGCACCTGCGGGGCAACAGTCGCAGGAACTGCAGGCTGCGCTGTGGGCGCACTGGGCGCTGCGGGCTGAGCAGCAGGCTGAGCTGCGGGCTTGACCTGCTCACCGGGCTTCGCCACCTGAGCGTGAATGGTCACCTGACGGCGCAGAAACTCACTCACGCGGGCGGTCAGCTCGGGCACAAAGCCCTTGACCGCGCGCAAAGTCGCAATGTCGGCGCTCACGTACAGGGTTGCGCCGTCCATGCGGGCGGGGCGAACCTTCATCAGCTGCTCCGCCGCACCGGGAACGCTCATTCGGTTAAGAATGGCGCGCCAATTACCCTGAACCGCCGCCAGGGGATCGTTCGGGTCAAGCTTCAGAGGCGCGGAGGGGGCACCCGCCGCAGCGGCATCAGCTACAGAAGAAGCGGGGGTATCCGGTGTCGCCGGGGCGTTACCCGCTAGGGGAGCACCAGCCGCAGGTGCGGACTCCTGCGCGGTCGGTGCCAGAGGTGCAGCACTAAGGGGCGCACCTGCCAGCGGGGGAGCACCCGCGCTAGCCTGCTGAGAGCCGCCCCGCTGAGGGGCTACCTGCTGCGCGGGCTGAGCTGTCTCCTGAACCGGGGCGCTAGGAGCCTGTGCACTAGGTACCTGAGCTTCAGTAACCGGAGTCTTAGGTGCCTGGGTCTTAGGCATTAGACCAGCCGCCGCCATACCCGCCGCACGAGCCGCAGACATGCCGCCCTGCGCCGGGGCAGAACCAGCGGAACCCGAGGAACCAGCAGTACCAGAAGCCACGCGGCGCTCCAAAACCTGCAGGCGAGAAGCCAACGCCGCAACCTCAGCGCCACCGGCAGAACCCTCCGCCGCAGGCAGAAGCAGACGAGCACACAGCAACTCCAGCTGAAGCTGCGGATTCGCCGCACCCGTCATACCATTCAGAGTCTCATTGACCGTACCCGCAGCAACCGTCAGCTCACGCTCACCCAGAGCCTGAGCCTGCTGGCCCAGGCGCTCCAACTGATCCTGCGGAACACCCTGCAAAATCTGGCCGGCAGCCTGCGGAACAGCCTTCACCACAATCAAATCACGCAGACGCTCCAGCAGATCCTCCACAAAACGGCGAGGATCCTGACCGGTCGCCACCACACGCGACACCGCGCCAAAGAGAGTCGGCGCATCCTTCGCACCCAACGCCTCAATGACCTCATCCAGAAGCTGCGCGTGGGTATAACCCAGCAGCGCCACCGCACGGTCATACTCAATACCGCTCTGCGAAGACGCACCAGCCATCAGCTGATCAAGAATCGACAGCGAATCACGCACCGAACCGCCGCCAGCACGAATCACCAGCTGCAGCACACCCGGCTCCACAGCCACCTGCTCCTGATCGCACAGGCCCTGCAGGAACGGCAGAAGAACCTCCGGCGGAACCAGACGGAACGGGTAATGGTGAGTGCGCGAACGAATCGTACCCAGCACCTTATTCGGCTCAGTCGTCGCGAAGATAAACTTCACGTGCTCCGGCGGCTCCTCCACAATCTTCAGCAGCGCATTGAAACCCTCACGGGTCACCATATGCGCCTCATCAATAATGAAGATCTTGTAACGGTCACGCACCGGCGCCAAAGTAGCGCGCTCACGCAAATCACGGGCATGATCCACACCGCCGTGGCTCGCCGCGTCCATCTCAATCACGTCAAGGGAACCGCCACCATCACGCGAGAGCTCACGGCACGAATCGCACACACCACACGGAGTAGGAGTCGGACCCTGCGCGCAGTTCAAGCAACGCGCCAAAATACGCGCCGACGTGGTCTTACCGCAACCACGCGGACCCGAAAACAGGTACGCGTGATTCACACGGTTCTTCTCCAAGGCGACCATAAGAGGTTCGGTCACGTGCTCCTGCCCGATAACCTCAGCAAAGGTTTCGGGGCGATAACGACGATAAAGGGCAGTGCTCACGGCAACCTCTTCAACTCGGGGGTGCGGATAGGACAATCCCTACCATTTTAGACGCTTTACTCTCGGCCCGAGTGGCCGACAGTCACCGGTGAACACGCCACCGCACCACCGCCACCGCGACACCTACTATGGACACTCACCCGGGCGCTCACCCGGGCGGCATGTACGCCCACAGAAATACCGCGAACACACCGAATTCCCAAGAACCCAAAAATCCGGTACACTGGTTCTTGCCTCTTACGTGGCGTTATCTTGGAAAACTCCCCCAGGACCGGAAGGTAGCAAGGGTATTCGAGCTATGACGGGTGCGTAAGGGGTTTTTCTATGCCCAAAATCAGGCACCTGGGTAGTTCACGCCCGTCATACCCGTCTCACTGTCGTTCGACGGCTTCAACCCAGGATTTATATCCTCGCTCGCTCGGAATCCTGGGTTTCAGCGGTTGCGTAGGAGGTTTTTTCATGCCCAAAATTAGGCACCTGGATAGTCCGCACCCGTCATATGCACTGCGTGCCCGCTCCGCTGGCGCTCCGCGGCTTCGGATCCGGATTGATTCTTCGCTCGCTCAGAATCCGAATCCTCAGCGGTTGCGTAGGAGGTTTTTTCATGC
>NZ_KV816926.1:153154-203014 GCF_001814485.1 Rothia sp. HMSC066G07
CACAAGCATCCATAAATGTGCTTTCTGTTACTTTTCCCATCCAGGGCTTGCACGTTTCGCAAAAGCGTAGTAAAGTTTTATTCGTTGCCTACGCAATGCGTAGAAAACATAGCTGGAGGATTCGCCTAGCGGCCTATGGCGCACGCCTGGAACGCGTGTTGGGTTAACACCCTCGGAGGTTCAAATCCTCCATCCTCCGCCACCGATCCCCGGTCTTAGAATCTAAGACCGGGGATTTTTTATACCCCTTGGTACTATTTCTTCAGAACCCCACGGTTACACGTGCCGCCGAGGCGCCCCATACCTGAGAAAGCACCACCATGATTTTCAAAAAAGTAGGCGGTAGTCGCCCCTACCCCCAGCACGGCATGACCCACGCCGACTGGGGAGGAATCCCGCCGCAGCGGGTACGCCTCGACACCCTTATCACCACCCAAAAACAGGGGCACAAGCATCCATAAATGTGCTTTCTGTTATTTTTATTGCTCAGGGCTTGCATGCTTAGCAAAAGCGTAGTAAGGTTTTATTTGTTGCCTACGCAATGCGTAGAAAACATAGCTGGAGGATTCGCCTAGCGGCCTATGGCGCACGCCTGGAACGCGTGTTGGGTTAACACCCTCGGAGGTTCAAATCCTCCATCCTCCGCCACCGATCCCCGGTCTTAGAATCTAAGACCGGGGATTTTTTATACCCCTTGGTACTATTTCTTCAGAACCCCACGGTTCCGGGCGCCATCGGAGCGCCCCATACCTGCAGAAAGCACCACCATGATCTTCAAAAAAGTAGGCGACAGCCGCCCCTACCCCCAGCACGGCATGACCCATGCCGACTGGGGAGGAATCCCGCCGCAGCAGGTACGCCTCGACACCCTCATCACCACCCAAAAAACCCTCAACCTCGAGACCCTACTCGCCGAAGACTCCACCTTCTACGGCGACCTCTTCCCTCACGTCGTCAAATGGGGAGGCGAACTCTACCTCGAAGACGGCGTGCACCGCGCACTGCGTAACGCCCTGCACCGCCGCGCCGTCATGTATGCGCGCGTACTGGACCTGGACTCAATCTCCCCGGCGCTGCTGCCCGGCGCGTAAAAACCTACTCGCGTAAAAACCTAACCGCGTAAACGCCTACCCGAATACAGAAAATGCCGCGGACCGATGCAAAGAAGCATCAGGTCCGCGGCATTTTTGTGACGTATAACTGAGCTACGTTCCGCTACGCAGAGATACCACGCTTAGGACGCAACCTTCAGGCCCGCCTCCTGCACCGGGGATTGCTCCGGCAGGGACTCCTCGGAATCCAGGCGAACCGGGTTGCCCTCGGCGTCAAAACGCGCGCCCAGGCCCATCTGAATAAAACGGATAGTATTCAGAATCTGGCGCTCACGGGTTTCCTCATCCGGTGCGTCCTCGGCGCGACCGGCGCTTGAGGAGAGGGAGCCGTGCACGAGCATCGCCAGTTCGCGAATGTCGTTCTTCGGAATGTAGTTCTCGGCAATGGCGGCAGAAAGAATATGCGCGAGCACCATCTGCAGCTCGTGAACGTGCTTGCCGAGCTTCGCGTAGGACTCGGGGGAGAGCATGGAGCGCATCGCAGGGCCCGGAGGCAGGTGGCGGCGCGCCAGGTCGTTGATTTGCAAGCGAATGTAGACCGCGAGCTGGTCAATCGGGTTTTCGATGCCCTCCAGGCCGACGCGCAGCTCGTTGAGGAAGCGTTCGGTCTCGTCCAGGGCGTAGGCGACCAGCAGTTCGCCCATGTCGGCGAAGTAGTTGTAGACCGCGGTGCGGCCGATGCCGGCGTTCTTGGCGACGTCGGTCATGGTCAGGCCGGAGAGGCCGCGGTTGTAGAGGATCTCGCCGAAGGAGTTGAGGATGGCGCGCTTGGTGTTTTCGCGCTGGGCGGCGTTGGTTGCTGCAGAAATACGAGGCATAGTGACACTCTACCCCAAATCGTCAGCAAATGACGAATTTATTGAATGTGTCACCAAGAAATTTGCCCAATCCATGCGAATTTTCACAAATATGACAGAACGACCGGCACTACAAGAAGCCCAAACGCGTAGCAGCCGCCAAATCAGCACCCACCAACGACGCAATCGGATACCCCGTATGGCCACGCCCCGGAGTCACCTGCAACAAAGTCCGCGCACCCAAACCCTCGTAGAACGCACTACCCTCCTGCACCGCAATCCGCGCCGACCAACTCCCCTCAGAACTCGTCGCCATACGCCGACGACCCGACGGCGAACGCCCATCCAACACACCCACATGCCAGCTCATCAACAGATGCGCATGCGAAGAAGGATTCAGCGCAGCCCGCTCACGCACCCGAGCCGGCACGCCGTCAGCACCGCCTCCACCGATGAAAGTCGCGCCGCCTCCGCGAATCCAGTCAATATCGTGCGACAGCAGCTCGTAGCTGAGAAACTCCGCACCACCTGAATAGCCCGCAAGCCAGACGCGGCTCATATCCACCTTGTACGCCAGGGCAATCTCCTCAATGAGGGCGCGAACCATCCTGCCGTTCGAGCGGGCACGAACCCACCAGTTATAGGTCAGCGGAGGCGCATAAGAATCACCATCGGCCAGGCGCGGATCCCGCAAACTACCCGGCGACAACACCGGCACCGACAGCATATTGAACTCAGCCGCCACCTGCGCCAACTCGGCACGCAACGGGGAGTCGCGGCGCAACAGACGGCTACCCACACGGGAGAGGTGGTCGCCATCAAAATAGAACAGCACACCGGGCGCATACTCAGACTCGGACAGAAGGTGCAGGTTATCGACCCGATAGTAGATATTGCGGCCGCGATGCGTAAACGACCGGTAGCCGAGCAACTCAGACGAAGCCAGAAACACCGGCTCCAGCAGGGAAAGACCGGTGCGCACAGCCTGCGCCGCATAGGCAAAAAGCGGATGCAGACGCGGAATATGCGCGCTCAGCCGCCGCTGGTTACGGTGCAGCCGCCTCCGCGCTCGCCGTATAGAGCCCCGAATCGAGCGGCGCACCGAGGCACGCAGCACACGCCCCGTCTCCAGCGGGGACGCCACCTGCCCGGTACGGTGAGCGCCGCTGCGGTAAACCCCGCTGCGGTGAACTCTGCGGCTCAGTCTCTTCATATCTCCATTGTAAATGTGCGGGTTCTGCCGCTGCCGGGATAAGGCGGCTCCGCAGGCATCCCACGCCGGGTAACCGGGTGCATGCGGAGTCCACACTCTTGAAAGGCGTCCACACTCTTGAAAGAGGCGCAGAAACCTGCCGCCAGCACAGCATATAGGTACTATTAGATAGGCTCGGGTGGCAGACGAGCCGGTGAGTAGCGCCCTGCATAGCGCGCTCACCCACCACGCGTGAGGGCTCGTACCTTACGTGAAGAAACACATCGCATGAAGAAAGACTTGGGGAAAGTAATGGCTAAACCCGTTAGCGAATCTAAGGCTCAGACGAGCACCGTTACGGTGCCCTGGGCTGGTCGCCGCGGCTACTTTGATCTGCTGCTGGGCGCATCCTGCGTCATCCTAATCATCTCGAATATTGGTGCAACCAAGGGTGTGGAGTTCGGTCCGCTGCCCTTCGAACTGCCCCTGATTGGCTCGACCATTGTCACCGATGGTGGTTTCTTCCTTTTCCCGCTCGCCTACGTGATTGGCGACCTTCTTTCAGAGGTGTACGGCTTCAAGCGTGCCCGCCGCGCGATTGTAGCCTCCTTCGGCTCGGCTGCTTTTGCTGCCCTGTGCTTCTTGCTGATCGTGCACCTGCCCGCTGCGAGCTTCTACACCGGCCAGGAGGCATTCGCTAGCGTACTGGGCCCGGTCTGGCAGATTTTTGCGGGCTCCCTGCTCGGTTACCTCTTCGGCCAGACCCTGAATGCCTGGGTCATGGTGGCAATGAAGAAGGCAAGCAAGGGCCGTTTCCTGTGGCTGCGCATGATTGTCTCCACCCTGGTTGGTGAGCTGCTCGACACCCTCATCTTCTGCTCCATCGCGGCACCGGTGCTCGGCATCGACACCGTGGAGGCATTCATTAACTACGTACTGATCGGCTATATCTACAAGTGCCTGGTCGAGGTGCTCCTCATGCCGATTAGCTACCCGATTATTGGTTGGTTCAAGCGTCACGAACTCGAGTACGTGGCGTAAACTAACCTCCTTACAGCTGATGTGCGCAGCCGCCCGGCCTAACGCCTGGGCGGCATTGCCATTTCAGCTTTATTCAATACACAGCATGTCTAAGAAAGAGATACGTTATGTCTAAACTGCAGGGGAATATCCCCGAGCAGTCGGAGAAGAACGACTCGTTGAATCGTTCCCTCTCCCACGGCCAGTTGACCATGATTGCGATGGGCTTGGCGCTGGGTACGGGCCTGTTCCTGGGTTCCTCCTCCGCCATTAAAATTGCGGGCCCCGGCGCAATCATCTCTTACGCTATTGGTGCGATGATTGCGGCAACCATTGCTGCGTGCGCGGGCGAAATGTCCGTGCGTCACCCCGTCCAGGGCGGTTTCGGCACCATCGCGAGCCGATACCTGAACCCCTTTAGCGGCTACCTGACTCGCTGGGCGTATTGGGCATGCACCGTGCCGCTGGCTGGTGCTGAGCTGGTGGCGGTTGGCCACTACATGGCGTACTGGTTCCCGGATGTTCCCCTGGCTGTGTTCGTCGCTCTCTTCGGCGCGATTATTCTGGTGCTGAACCTGGTGAGCGTGAAGTCCTTCGGCGCCCTGGAGTTCCTGCTGTCTTCGATTAAGGTTTCTGCCGTCATCGTGTTCATGGTGATTGGTGTGCTGCTGGTGTTCGTGGGTCTGCCCGGTCACGCTGCGGCGGGTACCGCAAACCTCGTGAACGACGGCGGCTTCCTGCCCAACGGCCCGGCATCCATCTGGATTTCGATGGCTGTTGTCATGTTCTCCTTCGGCGGTGTGGAAATGATTTCTCTCTCCGCAGCGGAGGCGAAGGACCCGGCACGCTCGGTGGCAACCAGCGTGAAGGCAATGATTTGGCGCCTGTCCACCTTCTACGTGGTGTCCATGGCAATTATTCTGTGCCTGGTGCCCTGGCAGACCGCCGCACAGAACTCGGAGCTGACCGAGTCGCCGTTCGTGCTCGTCTTCTCTGAACTGGGTATCCCCTTCGCGGCGGACATCATGAACTTCGTGGTGCTCGTTGCTGCGCTCTCTGGCGCTAACGCCTCCCTGTACGCGGCAACCCGCCTGCTGCACGCCCTGGGCTCTGACCGCATGGCTCCCGCAGTGGCTGCCCGCACCTCCTCGCGCGGCGTACCGGTCGTGGCTCTGCTCATCTCCTTCACCGGCGTTGTCGTGGCAACCGTGATGGCTGTTGCCAAGATTGGTGACATCTTTGCCCTGCTCATGGCGCTGGTGACCCTGTGCATCCTGATTGTGTGGATCATGATTCTGCTGACCTACCAGGCGTACAAGAAGGACCAGAAGGATGCCTCCTCCTTCACCGTGCTGGGTGGCCGCGTCACCGCAGGTCTGGCTCTGGCGGGTGTCCTGGCGACCCTGGCGGCAATGTTCATGCTGCCCGGCTCGGGTGTCCAGGAATCCATCATGGTCGGTATCGTCTTCTTCGTGCTGATTTCTATTGGCTACGCCATCTCGTCGAAGGTTCAGGGCGGTTATGAGCGCCCCGACCTGGACGCTATGCACGCCGACGAGAACACCAGCGCGGCACAGCGCTAAATAGCGTGAAAGCCTCGCGAGACTAAAACATAGAAGGCACCGGATGGGGGAGTACCCCCGTTCGGTGCCTTTTCGCTTCTGTGCTCTAGACGGCGCCGTTCTGAGCGATGTGAGTGTGCCCGTAGAATAGTTAACTATTCGTACCCGTCAACGAGGCTAGAAGCCGCAGAAGCCGGGTGCGAGCACACATTGCACATCACGCCCCTAAGGCGTACTGACGGAAGGCACCTTCGTGTCCCACAACGACGATACCCGCAGCCACGCTGCAGCGGGGACCGCCGGATCGCGCACCCTGAAGCGTTCTCTGTCCCACGGACAGATGACCATGATCGTGATGGGTTCCGCGCTCGGTACGGGCCTCTTCTTGGGTTCGGGCACCGCCATTGCGATGGCTGGTCCTGCGGTCATTCTCACCTACGCTATTGGTTCTGCGCTCGCTTCGGTGATTGGCGCGGCAACCGGTGAAATGGCGGTTCGCTACCCTGTCCGCGGCGGTTTCGGTACTATTGCTACCCGCTACCTGGGCCCCTTCGCGGGCTTTTTGACTCGCATCGCATACTGGACGGCGACTGTTTTGATTGCTGGCGTTGAGCTGGTGTCGGTGGCGACTTACCTGAATTATTGGTGGCCGCAGCTTCCGCTGTGGGCGGGTATTGCCGCGTTTGGTGTGGCGCTGATTGTGCTGAACCTGACCAGTGTGAAGTCTTTCGGCATGCTGGAGTTCTTCCTGTCTTCGATTAAGGTCATTTCGATTATTGCCTTCCTGCTGGTGGGCCTGTGCCTGATTTTCTTCGGTCTGCCCGGCCACGCCGCGGTGGGTACCGCAAACCTCTTCAACGACGGCGGCTTCATGCCGAACGGCCTCCAGTCGGTGTGGCTGTCGCTGGCTGTGGTGATGTTCTCCTTCGGTGGTATTGAGATGATCTCGATCTCTGCTGCGGAGGCGAAGGACCCCTCCCGTTCGGTGCGTTCCTCGGCTAAGGCGATGATGGTTCGTTTGGCGACCTTCTACGTGCTGGCGGTGCTGATTGTTGTGGCTGTTATTCCGTGGCGTTCGGCATCGGGTCTGGGCGACGCTGTGGAGGCATCCCCGTTCGTTCTGGTCTTTGAACAGCTGGGGGTTCACGGTGTGGCACACTTCGTGAACTTTGTGGTGCTGATCGCGGCGCTGTCGAGCGCGAACGCGAACCTGTACGCGGGTGCGCGTCTGCTGCACTCGTTGGCGGCTGACGGTATGGCGCCTCGCCAGCTGGCTCAGGTAAACCGTGCCGGCGTTCCGGCTCGTGCGGTGTGGCTGTCGACCAGCGGCATGGTCATTGCTATTCTGCTGGCGCTGTACAGCCCGAAGGAAGCGTTCCTCTCCATGATTTTTGTGATTATGGTGTGCGCGCTGACCGTGTGGGTTCTGATTCTGTTCGCCTACATCGTGTACAAGCGTGTTGAGCCTGCAACCAATGGTTTCCGCCTGTGGGGTGGCCAGTTCACCGCGGCGGTTGGCGTTCTGCTGCTCTTCGCGGTGTGGGTTGCGCTCTTCATGGTGCGTGGTTCTATGGTTCCGGCAATTGTGGGCGTGGGCTACTTTGTGGTGCTGAGCCTGCTGTACTTTGCTCGTATCCGCCACACTCACGTGATTGATGAGCAGACCTTCGTGGAGGCTCAGCAGGCAACTGCCGAGTATGACGCCATGAAGTACGACGCTGATCATGCCCTGGAGACTGCGGCAAAGCTGGGCCGTTAAGGTTCTGCAGCTGCCGGGAGGGCCGGTGTTGGGGCCTGCAGAGACTCCAACACAGTAATAAACGAAAAATACGGAAAATTTCTGGAATTCCTCGTAATAAAACCGTAAAAATGCAGTTGGCCCTCAGAGTGGGGTCTATCATAGACAGTGAACCGTATGATCTTGTATGCGTTCAAATGTCTGTGTGTTGGATGAGGCTCGAAAGCATCGTAGCTTTCGAGCCTCATCGCTTTAACTATCAAATATATTTCTAGCCCCCGAATCATTATCAGCTGATTCATTTGCTGTACCTTGCGGATTCGTACGAATAGCCGCCCCACAGCGGTGGGGGAGTAGAGTTAAAACCATGCAAAGCCACGAAAAGAACCGCGAAAACACCCCCGCCTCTGAGGTCGGTACCACCGACGAACTGCTGGTGCACGTACCCGCACGCTGGGGCGATATGGACGCCTACGGTCACGTCAACAACGTTGCCATCTTCTCGGTCATGGAAGAAGCCCGCGTGGCGCTCTTCGGCCCGCCGCCCTCCTCTGGGCAGAAGCCCACCGTGGCACCGCAGCCTCCGATTCCGCTTTTCGACCTGGTTGCCGAGGGCGTGCAGGCGCTTATTGCCGAGCACGGCATCCGCTACCTGGCTCAGCTACCCTACACCGGTGAGCCCGTGCCGGTGCGCCTGAGCGTGGAGAAGGTCAGCGCCGCATCCGTGCGGATTGGCTACTCGATTCTCTCCCCGGTGGACGGCCGCGAATGCGTGCGTGCCTTTACCGTGCTGGCGTTCTGGGATTCCGTGGCGGGGCGACTGACTCGACTCAGCCCCGAGCAGCGTGAACTGCTGAGCTCCTACTTGCCGCAGAAGTAGAGGGCGCTCCGCTGTAATAAACCGGTCTTGAACGGGGTCAAGCGTATGCTTTAAATACCTTCTGCAAAGGGTGCAAAAGGTTCATTCCCGGGAGAGATAACAATGTCGTTCCACCACACTCAGGCAGACTCCGCCAGCCGGGGTCGCCGCACGATGCGCGCCACCGGATGCGCCGCCGCCCTGCTCCTCGCCCTGACCGGCTGCTTTGGCGGTTCTCAGAGCGAAAACTCTTCGTCGAGCCCCAGCCCCTCCAACACGGCTAACCACTCGCAGTACCCGCTCCCTTCCTCCACCGCGTCGCCGACGAAGAAGACCGAGCCGACCGTCACCGAGACTCGGGTGTCCGCCCCCGCAGAGAGTGCCGAGGCGAAGGCGTCTGAATCCTCCGCACCCGCTGAGGCGAAGGCAACCTCTGCCGCGAACCCTACCGCCGCTGAGACTCCCCGCGCGCCCGAAAAGGTGGAGGCTGCGCGCGCCTCCGCCGGCGAGCGCTGCGGGCATATTGGGCGCAAAGGCTACCTGAAGACCGGCGCGGAAATCATGGTGCTGCGCGGTACCGTGGACTGCGCCCACGCCCTGGACGTGCTGACCGAGTACGTCACCACCCCGCGTGCCGACGACAACACGACCCAGCACCAGGTTGCGAAGGTTCAGGACGCCACCTGCTACTGGAACCCGCAGTACGAGATGGTTAAGAACCGTCGCGAGGATCGCGGCGCCCCCGAGTGCACCATCGGTGAGGATGTCGCCTTTGTGGCTCGCCTGGACAATCCGGATGCTCCCCAGATTCCCTTCCTCATGGAGCCCTCCTACTACGATTCCGGTGCCGGCTACTACCGTTTCAAGAGCGATGACGAGCGCACCCTCTGCGAGCTGAACCCCGCGGACGGAACCCTGGTGTGCGAGCGCCGCACCGGCGAGCAGACCGGCAACGGTAACGGTGCTGTCGGCCGCACTTTTGCCGGTCCGGTGGAGGTGACTCGCATGAACTTCCTGACCGGCGCCAGCGAGGTGAATACCGTGAATGAGTCCTCGGCTCTGCACGGGGAGACCACCACCGCAAACACGAAGATAATGCACGCCTTGGATGTGGTGATCTTGCCCGTTGCTGAGGGCAAGCAGCTGACCTGCTTGGGCGAGATTGAGACTGGCTCGATTAGCTGCCATGACGGAAACGGCCACACTATTCTGGTGCGTGGCAGGCACGAAGGCTAAGCGCCCGCGTCAGAATTATTGAGTTGCTAACGAGCTATCAATGAGTTGTGACTAGCTAAGGAGGGGCTCCCCGCACTGCCGGGGAGCCCCTCTTATTGCATTCCTCGTGTTGCATTCTTCCCGCTGTGTCCCCTTCCCGCGGTGCCCCCATCCCGTTATACCCAGAGGGGTCACCCTGCGGGTCTCTAAGATGCCGTATATAGCTAGCTCACAGGTAGCGTCTTTAGAATACTGGTTAGGAACCCGAACCAATGACGCAGAAAGGTCACCATGCATCCGGCACAGAAGCACTCTACCCAGACTTCTTCTACTACCCTCCGTACCGCTCAGCGCTACAGCCCCGTAGCGCTCGGTGCCACGCTTCTGCTGGCGCTGTCGGCATGCTCCGGAGGCGCCACCACCGCCTCCCCGAGCGCCACCGCAATCCCTAGTCCCAGCGCTACGAGCGCGAAGGCGACCCCCACTCGCACCGTAACGGTCACTGAAAGCACCCCGACTGCCGGTACCGTGCACACCCCCACCGCGGCGGCTACCGTGAGCCCCGGAACCATCACCACCGCAAGCCCCACGGCGACCGCGCAGGCGAGTGCGGCGTCGAGCCCTTCCGCATCGGCTAAGGCGAATACTTCGGCGAGTGCAGTGGCGAGTGCGTCGAGCACCGCGAGCCTGTCCAGCTCGGACGTTCAGTCCGCGGGTGGTAGCTGCGGCAGCATGGATGCTACCGGCTACCTGAAGCATAATGCGACCGTGCAGGTAGCCTCTGGCGCGGTGGATTGCCTGTTTGCGCGTGAGCTGATCCGCCAGTTTGTGGTGCAGAACCCCGCCGAGGTGACCGATAAGGCGAATGGTGAGCGTACCGTCATGTCGGCGCGCTGCTACTGGAAGCCGGGCGACGGCGCGGATCGTGCGACCCCCGAGTGTGTGTCCCTGGATGGTGGCAGCACCGTCATTACCGTGAAGCTGACCAACTAGTTTACGATTCCCACCCGGCAAGGCACGGGTATTAAACACAAGCGCCGCGTTGACGTATCATTCGTCAACGCGGCGCTTTAGTATTCCCACCCGCAGGCGGGCAGAATCAGAGCTGGTGCGAGTTAGAACTCTCCGCGGGCACGGGTGGCAAGCACGTTATCCAGGCGGGCGAAAGTCGAACGCCAGGTGGTGCGTACCTCCTCGTGAACCGAGGCGGGCATGGGGCCAATCTCAATAACGATGCGGGTACCGGCTCCCACGCCGTCGGCGGTAATCACGGTTTCGGGGAAGAAACGGTGACGCTGGTACACCAGCACGCTACCGGGGTTGCCCAGGTGGTCGGGCAGCTGCTCTGCGTATTCGAGCTCCTTGAACGGTTCAATGCTCAAAAAGCGGCTCTGCAGAATGCAGGACACCGAGGGGTCAACCTCGTTGATCATGGACAGACGCTGCAGACCGCCGACAACGGGCTCCACGACAACGTCGGTGGGGCGCACATGCCAGCCGGCGGGGCCGTACCAGCGGACCAGCAGTTCGGGATTCAGGTAGGCGCCGAAGACGTCCTCGACCGGGGCTGCAATCTCGTGATCGAAGACGAGAAGCTCCTCATCGGGAACATGAGTGATGCTCATAGGGTTCTCCTTAAACGGGTTGAAGAGCGGGTTTAGGGCTTCTTGCCGGAGTAGTAGTTGCCGAGGAACTCGTCACGGTACTCGAAGTAGGTGCCGTCCTTGATGGCTTCGCGGGCGTCGTCCACCATGCGCACGATGAAACGCTCATTGTGGATAGAGGCGAGGGTCGCCGCCAAACGCTCGTCCGCCTTGAAGAGGTGACGCAGGTAGGCGCGGGTGTAGTGGGTGCAGGTGTAGCAATCGCAGCCCTCGTAGATGGGCGAGAAGTCCGCCTTGAAGCGCGCGTTGGTGATGTTGTAGCGGCCGGTGGGGGAGTAGACGGCGGCGTTGCGTGCCACGCGGGTGGGGGATACGCAGTCGAAGGTGTCTACACCGTTCTCGATTCCGACGAAGATGTCATCGGGTTCGGAGATGCCGAGCAGGTGGCGGGGCTTGGATTCGGGCAGCTCTTCGGCGCACCAGCGCACGATGGTACCGAGGTTTTCCTTCTCGAGCGCACCACCGATGCCGAAGCCGTCGAAGGGCATGGAGCCGAGGTCCTGGCATGCCTTGCGGCGAAGGTCCTCGTACTGTGCACCCTGAATGACGCCGAACAGTGCCTGGTAGGGTTTGCCCACGCGCTCTTCAGTCAGACGCTGGTGCTCAGCGATGCAGCGCAGCGCCCACAGGCGGGTGCGTTCGAGCGCCTCCTCCTGGTAGCCGCGGGAGTTGTAGAGGGTGGTCAGCTCGTCGAAGGCGAACATGACGTCGGCACCGATCTGGTGCTGAACCTGCATGGACACCTCGGGGGTGAAGCGGTGAATCGAGCCGTCAATATGCGACTTGAAGTTCACGCCGTCGTCGTCAATGTGGGCGAGGCGTTCCTTGCCCTTTGCCACGTCGTCGTCACCGAGGGGGCGGCCGTCGGCGCCCTTAGCGTCCGCGACGGTACCCATGTCGATTACCTTTTTGAAGCCGGAGCCCAGGCTCATGACCTGGAAGCCGCCAGAGTCGGTGAAGGTGGGTCCGTCCCAGTTCATGAATGCGCCCAGGCCGCCTGCCGCGTCGAGGATTTCGGGGCCGGGCTGCAGGTACAGGTGGTAGGCGTTGGAGAGCAGAGCCTGAGCGCCGAGCTCCTTCATGGATTCGGGTAGGACCGCCTTGACGGTTGCCTTGGTGCCCACGGGGGTGAAGGCGGGGGTCTGGATCTGTCCGTGCGGGGTGGTGATGACACCGGTGCGTCCGCGGAACTGTCCGCCGTTGGCTTCTACACGTTCAGCGCTGGGGGAGGCGGTGTCCGCCAGGCGGCTGGTGATGGTGAAGCCAAAGTCCTCGGTGGGGAAAGAGTTATCTAGAACGCTCATTCTTCTCTCGATTGTTTGCTTTCCGTCTGAATGTCTATACCCTAGCCTACCGGAAAACCCCGCCTCTCTCGCCGGAGGCGGGGTTTTCGCGGGTACCGTCAGGCTAGGGTACAGCCAGGCTGAGGTACAGGCAGACTAGGGTACAGGCAGGGTGGCTGGGTTTAGCTCGCCCTAGCCGGTGAAGTTAGCCGGCGAAGTCGCCGAGCATGTCCACAGTCGGCACGAAGAAGAGGGTGCCGGTCACCGCGGTGCTGAAATCCAGCAGGCGGTCGTAGTTGGCGCCGTCCACTCCCATGAACATGTTCATGAGCATCTTCCTGACGGTCGAGAAGGTGCTGGCGTAGCAGATGAAGTAGGTGCCCAGCTCGTTGTTGCCCACGGTGCCGAAGGGCATGTTGTCGCGAATGACCTTGAAGTCGTCACCGATATTGGCGATGGCGGAGTGCGAGTTGGCGGGCTTTTCGTCCTCGCTCATCTCGATGTCGTCGTGCTTGGAGCGGCCGATGACCTTCTCCTGCTCGGAGACGGGCAGGGCATTCCATGCGGTCATGTCGTGAATGTACTTCTGCACGAATTGGTAGCTGCCGCCCTTGTACATGGGGTCGTTGTCACCGATGAGACCGAAGTATTCGCGTGCCGCGGGGGTCTGCGGGTTTTCGGTGCCGTCCACAAAACCGATGATGGAGCGGCCGTCCCAGTAGCGGAAGCCGTGCACCTCATCCGCGGTCTCAGCAATATCGCGTAGCGCCGCAGTAATAGCGGAGGCCATATCGTAGGCGACGGACGGCTGGGTCGCACGGATGTGGAAGTGCAGATCACCGGGAGTGGACACCGCGGTGTGCTTGGGGCCCCTAATCTCCTCAAATTCTTCGAGCTCCTGCGGCAGGGGCTTGGGCAGATCCAGGGTCAGCCACGCGCTGTGGCTAATGCCCAGAACAACGTTAGCGTTCTCGGGCGAGTAGCGGTTCGCGGCGGTGTGGTTGAGGTTAATGACGAGCCCGCAGAGGTTCTGGAACCCCTCAATGAGCGCATCCTGAGAGGTGCCTTCCTTGAACTTCCAGACCATGAAAATGGTGTTAGCGTTCGGGCTGGCAGTGACCTGTTGTGATTCTGGTGCAAGCATAAAATTCACCGTACGCCCGTGTACACGCCCCCGCAATGAATCTAGCCCTAACCTTCTGCACAGGCCCTAACCTTCTGCACTGAAGGGAGAAGATGAGGGCTGGGGGCAAAGAACAGCAGGGTTTTAGAAGCCGTACTTTAGAAACTGTGCTTTTAGAAACTGTGGGAGGCGAGGTGACGCGCATGCGCCAGACGCGCCGCCGTCTCAAAAATGGTCCACGCCTGCACCTGAGTGGACAGCTCCACCGGTGCACCGGGCTTCACAACCTTGCTCATCGGCTCGGTGAACCGCGGGGAGAACTGCACGAGCGCCTTACCGCGAATCTCATTCGGGTCAATGCCGTACTCGTTCATCGGCAGGTTGGGGTCGAACTCGCGGCGACCCTCCCACAGGGCGCGTGCGGTCGAGTACACCAGGTTCGAGGCGAGCGCTCGCGCCTCATCGCTGAGCAGCGGCGAGGATGCCGCCATGCCCAGGTAGCGCACGAGAATGCCGGTGAACAGGCCGCCGTCGCCGTCGCCGTGCGAGATGAGGATGCGGCGGCGCGCACCGGAGAGGAACTCCACCTCTTCGGTCATGTGCTTGACGATGCCGACGATGAGGCGCTCTGCGCGTTCTGCGGGGTCCACCTCGCAGGGCACGCCGGAGGCGGCGAGGCTCAGCAGGGCACCCAGGGCGGTTCCCTGGTTGTAGGTGTATTCGCCGCGTTCGTAGTCGTACTCGTCGCCGCGCACGTTCACACCGTCAATATAGAGCGAACGTTCTGCATCCCAGAGGGTTTCATTCATCCAGTCCATCAGCGCGGCGGCAGTCTTCGGGTCGCCCGCGCGCACATACGCCAGGGCGGTCGGCGCGGTCGCCGCAGCATTCACGAAATCACGCTTGGACTTGCGCCAACTCATGCCACCCACCGGGGAGAAGCCCTTTGCCAGCTGCTCGAAGAGAGCCGCGCCGGCATCCTGAGCGGCAACATCGTTCGCACCGGTCAGCTCAATGCAGAAGGAGTTCATGCGGCCCACCGCGAGGGTCAGCCATGCCATATCGTCAAAGTAGTCGTTCGCGAAGCGGCCGTAATTACGCACGTTAATGCCGCGCAACAGCGCGCGGGCACGGTGCAGCTCCTCCTGGGCGGCAGTAATATCGCCCTCGCGCAGGTGACGCTGACCGGCATCAATCACACAGTCCAGCAGGTGCGCCTGCCACCAGTAGTGCCAAGCGTTCAGACGCTGGCTCAGCGGGCGCGGGTCGGGCACTTGCACCGAACCGATGAGGGCGCCGGGAACGCCAAGAATACGGTGCACGAAGGTGTCGGTAACGCTGGCAGCTGCGGCAGCGGCATGCGAGGAGGTGCGCTCGGCGTACTCGCTAATCGACTCCAGAGACTGCGCGTTGTGGGAAGACGGCTGGGAATTCATGGACCCTCTGTAGTTGCGGTGAAGTATTACGTCTGAATTATCCCACTTTTTGCCCTCTGAGCGCCCGGATGCTGTGGGCGGGCTCTCGGGTGTGATTCCTTTTCGAGAGACCGCCGAGAAGATGCACCGCAGGGAACGGGGTGAACGCCATTCAAAAACCAGTTAGGAGGCGGCAGTGAGTGAGCGGCCACTGTACAAATCCACTCGCTCGCCGGTGATGGGATGCTTAAAGTGCAGGCTGTACGCCAGCAACTGCAGCGGGTACTCCGGGCGGTCTGGCGCGTCGGGTAGCACCTGCGGGTAGAGCACATCGCCCAGAATGGGGGAGCTGAGCATATTCAGGTGCGCCCGCAGCTGGTGCGTTTTGCCGGTGTGAGGCGCCAAATCATAGAGCGCCCATTCTCTATTCGGTTCCGCGCGCCACCCCTCAACCGCCTGCGCACTCGGAGTGAAAGTCCGCAGAATCTTCACGGTCGTCAGCGTATTCGGCTCCACACCCTGCGCCGCGCACTCTTGCTCAGAAAGCTGCTGAACCTGCAGCTGATCGCGAATCTTCTGAATATGCGAACGCACCTGCAGTCCCTCCGCACTCAACGCCTGCTCGGCGGCGGCGGCGGGAACCGGCGCCACGGCACGGTAAGTCTTCGACACCTGACGGTGCTGAAACATCATCTGGAAGGGGCGGCGCGCCTCCACGGTCTTGGCAAAAAGCAGCACGCCCGCGGTTGGGCGATCGAGGCGGTGAATCGGAATCAGCAGCGGGTTCTGCTCACGCACCCGC
The DNA here is from genome assembly GCF_001814485.1 of Rothia sp. HMSC066G07. Taxonomy (NCBI): domain Bacteria; kingdom Bacillati; phylum Actinomycetota; class Actinomycetes; order Micrococcales; family Micrococcaceae; genus Rothia; species Rothia sp. HMSC066G07. Next base: position 168,937 of record NZ_KV816926.1, read on the forward strand.
AGCTTGGTCAGCGCGGTCTGCGCAATATAGGAACCGCGCGGGGTGGTCGGCAGAAAATGCGGCTTATCAATCGCCAGCACGTGTTCATCCTCGTAGAGCACCGGCATGTCGGAGGGTAGCTGCGGCTCATCCGCAAGCTCACGGAAATACCAGATGCGCTCACCCGGCATATACGGGCTATCGCCGGTCAGGATCGTGCCGTCGTCCAGGCGCACCTCACCGGTATTAAAGCGGGCGTAAATAATCTGCGGGTCGTTCGGGTAGAAGCGCGCAATCAGATAGTCCGCAATGGTTGCCGGAGCCGTGCCATTCGGGGTGAGTTCAGCCGGGAGCTCCTTGGGCAGTGGCAGGATCAGCTGAATCGGGTCAATGCCGTTCTTCTGAGCTAGCGGAGGGGTCAGCAGACGGCGATGCATGCGGCGTGCCGGTTTCGACTGATAGGCGGTGCCGGGCTGCGTGTGGGCGGTGTTCTGTGCGGGCATGGCTCTACTCTACCGCCTGCGCGGGATTGGCTCGGCGGCGGTACGGATGAGTCAGACTGAGCTGCATGCAGGCGGAAATATTACCGTGGGTTTGGGTGTGGGGTTGCGGAAATCAGATTTGTCTGACACTCATGAATGTTTGTGTGAACGTGTGGTTGAGAAAACGAAAACTTCACAAATTTTTGAAATTATTGGACATTTAATTTAAAAAAACTACATTAATTTTACAAAAAACAGCGTTTAAGTGCGGTATTTTCGAAAATGCTGTCAAATCATAAATCAATAACCCTCAATTTAGCCCCTTTGATTTTTCTAAGTATAAAAGATGTAAAGCAATTAAAGACATGCTAACCTGGGCACCCTACGTCATAAACGCCTTAATAAAGGCTGAAAGTAGCCTTAAAGCGGTACGATTAAGACACAGAAGTTCGATATTTCGAACGAAGGGGTCGAAATGGGACAGAAACAGCGCAAGGATGCAGAGGTTAAAGGAACACCCCCAAATACAGCGGTGCAATCGGACAATTCCAAAGCACCGGAAAATGCGATAGGAGAGGTTATGGAACATTCACAAAAGAATGCGGAGCCTCGCACCGGTGCCCTGCGCATGGAACCGCACGAACGCGAAGAGCAAATTCTGAAAATTGCTGCAGAACATTTCACTCGTCGCGGCGTGCTCGGTGCCTCCATGAGCGCTATCGCCCGCGATGCAGGCATTACCCGCGCCCTGCTCTACCACTACTTTCCCGGCAAGGACTCCCTGGCGGCAGCCGTCACCCGACGCGAAGCCAACGCAGTCCTTGAGGCTCTTGGCGAGCACCACGAAAACCCCGAAGAGGCGTTGCGCAATGCGCTACGCACGTACTTCCTCGTTGTAGCCGGCGTTCCCACCCCCGGTGGGGAGGACTTCCCGAACAACCCTACCGACTACCTCGAATGGATGCTTGAACGCACCGGCATGCCGATTAATGACCGCACCCGCGTCATCCTCGGAGGCTGGTTGCAGCTCGTCGACTACTTCGCCATGCACGTCGTGCAGCTCAACCCCCGCGATCAGCGCACCGTTCGCTCCCGCGGGCTCGGGCTCGAAGAAGCTATCGACCTGTGCCTGGGTGCCGTGGACACCCTCACCGGCGGCTACTAGCCGCCTCAAGAAGTGACAGGTCTACACAGGACTTCCCGCTCCGATGTTTGGTTATGTGCTCCACGGCAAAGGCGACGTGGACATCCGGGCGGTTATTCCTCCACCACGCCGCTTGCGACGTGGCGGAATCCGGGAACACCACCCGGTTCGTGAGTAGGGAAACATAATGCCCCGCACCCCCTTCCGTGAGAGTGCGGGGCATTATGATGCTCAGGTTGAGGTTAAAGGAATTGATTTAATCTGAGGTTGAACTTGAGGTTCTTTCTGGAGAGGGCTAAATGGAACGGCGCAGCGACAGTCCGCGAACCGTCGCGTAGAACCCCTGCGCCTGCAGTGCCGCACGCAGAGCCTCCACCGGATGCTCCACAATTTCGCTACCGGAGGCGCTCAAAGTATGGGTGCCCAAAAGCTCCACATCGTTGACCTTCTCCACCGAAATCTTCTCCGTACCACCGGCAGAGACCAGGCGCGCCAGGGCGGGGGCCGCCGCCTCCAGAAGTACCGGGTCGGTAGTGAAAGCCAGCAGGGTCTTCGCGCCACGCTCCACATACAGCACCGGTGCGCCGTCCACCAGCACCACGCAGGCGCCCGCCTTGCGTGCCGGGCGGTGCTTCACGGTGCCCTCGCCCTCGTGCGCAAAGGAGGGAATCGCGGGCCAGCTCAGCGCCGCACCGTACGGGTTCGCCGGGTCGGTCGCCGCCAACAGGGTCACCGTGAACGTGCCGTACACCCGCTCCGTATCGGTGCGTTGCGGGGTGTAGGCGCTCGCACCAAAACCCTGTGTCGCACCAAAACCCTGCGGACCTGCGGGAATACTGAGGCTATCGGCGGTAGAACGCAGCAGGTCCACCGTCGCGGGGGCGGCGAACTGCGCCGCACCCAAACCCTCAATAAAGTAGCCGCGACGCACCAGCGCACGATCCTCAGCCGCCGAATAAATCCGGTACAGCTGCGAGAATCCGCCGGTAGAATCCTCCACCTGCAGGCACCCGCGAGTCAGCACACCGTAGCGGTCCAGCAGCAGGTCGGCGCGTGCGAGTGCCGCAACCGTCGCCTCCACAGGCTCCTGCAGTAGCGTGTCCACGCGTGAGAAGCGGCCGCTATCCTGCGGGGCAACGGCGGGGGCGGTCGTATGGAACCCGCCGCGCAGGGAACGCAGACCACGCCCGGTGGCAGGCGCAGAGTAGCCGCTGGAACTATAGCTATCAGCGCCGTAACCGCCGGCCAAGCCGTTACCCATGGAGGCGCGCGCCGCCGCAATACGACCCGCACCGCGGCGACCCACTCGCGACAGGCGCGCAGGGGTTGCCGGAGTCGGATGCGCACTGCGCACGCCCGCAAGCATCGCCCGAACTGGCGCGAAACTATCGTTCGTCACCGCACCAGCCCACACCAGGCGCCACAGCGCCGCCGAAATCTCCGCCGTATCCGGGAAAGTCACCACCTGACCGGCTGGTGCCGCCGCGCTCATCAGCTGCGCCACCCGCTCACGTAGCGCCGGCACGAACAGGCCGCCGTGAGCCAGCGCCTCATAGATGGCGTGCTCCAGCGTGCCCGGAGCCTGCAGTGCCTCCCAAAGCTCCGGGTTCTCCGCGCGCAACAGCTGCTCCGGGTAGTCCTCACCCAGGGTCAGCGAGGAACTCTCGCTCAAGTGCAGGCGAATCCAGCCGTCAGACTTCTGCGCGCTACCGCCGCCGAGCTGCCCGGCGCCGGTGAAGAACACCCTGCCGCTTGCCATCAGCTCGTCCAGCATGTGCGGCTGGTAGCCGGGCACGCGTGCCGGAAGAATCAGCGTCTCCAGCGCGGAAGCCGGTACGCGCACACCCGCCAGCTGGTCGATGGTGGTGAGCAGATCCTCCGTGGCGGAGGCGGAATCTTGTCCCGTATGTTCTGCGCCGTGCTCAGTCATCGGGGTGGGTGCCATCGGGTTGGGTGTTGCCGAGCCGAGGGGCGCCACCCTCTCGCCTACCACCGTGGCAGCGCGGCGGGAAGGGATGAAGGCACCGTAGGCGCTCGCCTCCGGCAGGGTTTGCGCAACCCGCACGGATAAAGAACGAACGTTCTGCCACGAGGGTAGGAATACACCATAGACCTGCGCCGATACCGGCTCAATCTCCTCACGCAACGCCGCCAGAGAACGGGCACGAATCGTGCGCAAAACCTGCGCATCCACCCACTCAACACCGGCAGACCCCAAAGCACGCAGCACCTCGGGCAGGAACTCGCCGGAGCTCAGACGGCGCTGCTGCTGAAGACGCTGCAACACCGGAGTCAGCACGCCCACACCCACCGGGGTCAGGCGCGAAAAATGCTCTGCCGCCTGCTGTGCCGTAAAGGGAATATGGGTGCGCGCATAGCGAGAAACCAGATCCTCTAAAGGCTCCGCGACCGGCTCCAAAAGGGCAGTAGGAAGCGCTGCGGCGGGCATAATGCCCAGTCCATCGCGCAGACGCGCGGCGTCCTCAACCACCGCATAGTACAGCTGCGGCTCGGCGGAACCGTCGGCAGCTCCCATGAACGAGAATGCGCGACGCGAGCGCACCAGCTCCTCCGCTAGAGCGCGCGCCTCAGCCGTGCTGGCGTGCGCGCCGTACTCCTCGCCGTAGTGTTCAGAGTCCTCGGACTCGCCTAAATCTTGAGAACCGTGTGCCGCCGCCTGCAAGCTGTCAGCCCGCAAACGCAGGCTCAATTCCCGCGCGCTCAACGGGCCCAGCTGACGCAACAAATCCGCCACGCCCTCCACACCGCAGGCGCGGTAACGCTCACCCGTGCGCTGCAGACGCTGCTGAGTCTGCACCAGAACCGCCGGGTCCAGTAGCTCGCGCAGACCGCTCGACCCCAGCAACTCAGCCAGCAGAGCCGGGTCCAGCGAGAGCGCGGCGGCGCGGCGTTCGGCGGCGGGCGCATCGCCGTCGTAGAGGTGCTCGGCAACGTACTCAAAGAGTAGGGTGCGCGCAAAAGGCGAAGGGTCGTTCGTCTCAACTTCCAGCATGGACACCGCCCGAGACTGCAACGAACGGTGTACCTGAACCAGCGCCGGAACATCGTACACATCCTGCAGGCACTCGCGTGCCGTCTCCAAAAGCACCGGAAAATCAGGGTACTTACGCGCCACATCCAGCAGCTGCGCCGCACGCTGACGCTGCTGCCACAGCGGGGTGCGCTTACCCGGATCACGGCGCGGCAACAGCAGGGCACGCGCCGCATTCTCACGGAACCGAGACGCAAAAAGCGCTGAATCGCCCACGCGTTCGGTGACAATCGCCTCCAGCTCGTCCGGGTCGAAAAGGAACAGGTCAGCGCCGGGTGGCACATCCTCCATGGCGGGCAGGCGCAGAATCAAGCCGTCATCACTCGCCATGACGGAGGCGTCCACCCCGTACCGCTCTTCGATGCGGGCGCGCACCGCCAGCGCCCAGGGTGCGTGCACCCCGTAGCCGAGCGGCGAGTGCAGGACCACGCGCCAATCGCCCAGTTCGTCGCGGTGCCGCTCCACGATCATGCGGGTGTCGGAAGGAACCGCCCCGGTGGATTCGCGCTGCTCACGCAGGTAGGCGAGCAGGTTATCGACCGCCCAGGTGTCCAGTCCGAGCTGTTCGAGCTGCTGGCGGGCGGCGGCGCTATCGGTGGCGTCCAGGCTGGAGAGGGCGCGCGTGAACGCACCCGTCTGCACGCCCAGGGCGTAGGGGCGGCCCATGCGGTCGCCGTGCCAGAAGGGTAGGCGCGCGGGCTGACCGGGTGCGGGGGAGACCCGTACCGCGTCGTGCGTAATTTCTTCAATGCGCCAACTGCTCGCGCCGAGGGTGATGACCTCGCCGGCGCGGGATTCGTACACCATTTCTTCGTCGAGCTCACCCACACGCTTGGGGCCGCGCTCTTCATCGCCGCTGACCAGGTAGACGGGGAAGAGCCCGCGGTCGGGAATCGTGCCGCCGCTGGTGACGGCGAGGCGCTGCGCACCGGGGCGGCCCTCAATACTTCCGGAGGGCGCCTCCTCGGTGGGGGTGCGGTCCCAGATGATGCGCGGGCGCAGTTCGGCGAACTCGTCGGAGGGGTAGCGTCCGGCGAGCATTTCGAGCACGGAGTCGAAGAGGGCGCGCGGCAGCTCGGCGTAGGGTGCGCTGCGGCGTAGCGCCTCGTACCAGGAGTCCACGCTGATGGGGCCTAATGCGCAGGCGGCGATGGTCTGCTGTGCGAGTACGTCCAGGGGGTTGGTGGGGATGGCGAGCGGTTCGAGGGTTCCGCTGCGCATTCCGGCGAGTGTGACGGTTGCACCGAGCAGGTCGCCGCGGTGCTTGGGGTAGAAGAATCCGCGCGAAATTTCGCCCACGCGGTGTCCGGCGCGACCCACGCGCTGCAGCGCGGAGGCAACCGATGGAGGCGCCGCCACCTGGATTACGAGGTCCACGTGACCCATGTCGATACCCAGCTCCAGGGAGCTGGTGGCGACCACGCAGCGCAGGGTTCCGCCCTTGAGCGCCTCCTCGATGAGGGTGCGCTGTTCCTTGGATACGGAGCCGTGGTGCGCACGGGCGAGCGGCGGCACCTCGGCGATGTCGCAGATGCCTGCCACGTAGTCTTCGGGGTCGATTCCCCGCTGCGTGAGGACGCGGCGCAGGTGAATATCGTTGAGTGCCGCGGTGAGCTTTTCCGCTAGTCCACGTGAGTTAACGAAAACAATCGTAGAACGGTTGTTCTCGATATGGTCTACGATGCGCTCCTGTACGCGCGGCCAGATGGAGGTCTCGGGGCGCTCGCTATCGGCGGTTTCACGGAGTGATTCTTCGGGGATGGTGAGCGTATTTTTGGGCGCGGTGTTATCGCTCTGTCGCGCCGGGTTTGCCTGCCCGGGGAATACGCCAATGGCATCTTCCAGTGTGTAGGGCGCGCTCGCCGGGATGTCTACGGCACTAGAGATAGGCCGTGCCGCACCTACCGGTGAACCAGCAGAAGCTGAGCCCTCGCCACCCGGCGCCTCCGAGGGCGCATATTCTGATGGGGCGTAGAGCCCCTGCCCGTAGTCGTTGGCGCCTCCGAGCGCCGCCATATTGGGTACGGGCACGCTCAGACGCAGGTCCCATTCTTTGGCGACCGGACGGCTCATGATGGTCACCGGCTGAATGCCGCCGAGGAAGCGGGCGACCGCCTCCGGGTTTTCGACGGTTGCGGAGAGCCCAATGCGCTGCGCGGGCTTTTCGAGGAGCGCGTCGAGGCGTTCGAGGGAGACCGCCAGGTGTGCGCCGCGTTTGGTGGCGGCGAGGTTGTGAATCTCGTCCACGATCACGGTGGTGACGCCCGCGAGGGTGTTGCGGGCGGCGCTGGTGAGCATGAGGTAGAGGGATTCGGGGGTGGTGATGAGAATATCGGGCGGGTTGCTGATGAGTTGGCGGCGTTCGCGTGCGGGGGTGTCGCCGCTGCGCACGCCCACACTGATGCTCGGCTCGCCCGTGTCGTTTCCGCTCAGGCGTGTGATTCCGGTCAGTGGTGCGCGTAGGTTGCGTTCGACGTCGGCGCCGAGTGCTTTGAGCGGCGAAATATAAAGGATGCGCGTACCGCCCGCGGTTCCGGTTTCGTGTTCGCGGTGGAGGGCATCGAGTGCCCAGAGGAAGGCTGCGAGGGTTTTACCGGAGCCGGTGGGGGCGATGATGAGGGTGTTGTTGCCGTTGCGGATGCTCTCCCATGCGCCTTCCTGGGCGGCGGTGGGTGCGCTGAAGGTGGCGCGGAACCAGTCGCGTACGGGTGCGGAGAAGTGGGAGAGTGCGTCGGTCATGTATCTATTATGGCGGGGTTTATGGTGTGCGCCTCTTGAATTGTTGGGGGCTGGGGGAGGAAGATGTGCTTGACAGGTTCCCAACAAGCCCGTAATGTTTTACTTGTAAAGTAATCGACTGAGAGAACAACACAAAGGAGCGCCACCATGACCCGCCTGACCGAAGAACAGCTCATCAACCTCTTCCACGAGCCTCGCACCGTCTCCTCCTTCACCGAGGAGCCCGTCACCGACGAACAGCTGCGCCGCATCCAGGAACTGACCTTCTACGGCCCCACCGCCTTCAACAGCCAGCCCCTGCGCATCACCTGGGTCAAGAGCCCCGAGGCACGCGAGCGCCTCGTCGCACACCTGGCAGACGGCAACAAGGCTAAGACTCAGGCGGCACCGGTCACCGCGATTCTCTCCGCAGACGCAAACTGGGTAGAGCACGCTGACACCTTCAACCCCAACGCTGCCGGCTTCATCAAGGGCTTCTACACCACCGAAGAGCTCGCCACCCCCGCCGCTGAGCTGAGCGCTCACCTGCAGGCAGGCTACTTCATCACCGCAATCCGCGCCCTCGGTCTGGATGCCGGCCCCATGACCGGCGCAGACTTCGCCGGCATCAAGAAGGAATTCTTCGCGGACAACGCAGAAATCCCCTTCCTGGTCGTCAACCTCGGCCACGGCGAGGCTCCCGAGTACCCGCGCGGTGCACGCTTCAGCCACGACGAGGTCGCTCGCTCCCTCTAAGAGCAAGCGGATGCAGTATAGCTAAAGCTAAACCCTAGGTTTATAGACAGTTCAAGGGCGGTTCCCCATCGCGGGGAACCGCCCTTGAACTATATGCGCACACGACGTGCCAGAGATGTTGTCACCTCTGCAACGCCGCGTTAGCGGGCACCAAACTGACCCACCGACAGCTGCGGAACAGACGAGGAGCATGCGGTTGTATCCAGCGGAACAATCACGCCACCGGAACCGGAGGGAAGACCCACCAGGAAGCCCTGAACCGGGCGGCTGCCGCAATCGTCACCGAAGCGTGCCGGGTATACCGAACGCAGCACCGCGGTGGTGCTATCGCCGGGGTTGAGGGTCACACCCGCAGGGTTCATGTACTCAGCAGAGGCGGATGCCTCACGGCCGACCCAGGTTCCCGAAGAGCCCGCATGAACCACACGCGGGTAGCCGCGCAGGGTGCAAGAAGAATTCGAGGAGTTCTGGAAGTACAGCGTGTAGTTTCGGGCGCCGGGGGAGCCTTCTCCCACAGCAACCGAAATGTTCAGGTCATCCAGATCGCACTGGGTCGGTCCCTCAGCAGCGTTATTGTTGGAGGAGTTAGAGGACTTCTCCGAAGAGCTCGAAGAATTCGAGGAGTTGGAAGAATTCGACGAGTTCGAGGAACCGGAGGAGTTCGAAGAGTTGCCCGAAGAGCGAGAACCCGACTGCGAAGACGAGTCTGAGCTCTTCTGGGAATCCTGCTGAGAATCAGAGTCGTCCGACTTGTTCTGCTCGGAACCCTCGTGGGAGGACCCAGAAGAGCGAGAGTCAGAGCTCTGCTTCGACTCGTGAGTCTCGGTGTGGGAGGAAGACTCGGAGTGCTCAGAGGAAGACTCGTGGTGTTCCGCGTCGGGGGAGTTCACCACGGTAATGGAGCCCGGGCTCACCGAAGGGGTAGCCCCGTCGGAGGCTACTCGAATTGTGCCGGGCTTGACCGAAGCCGAAGCGCTCGGCTGTGCCGAGGTGCCTTCAGCTTCCTGACCGGCCTGGGACGCGCCGCATCCACTGAGCGCTAGCACGCAACAGAGGAGGGTGGTTGATGCGAGTACCTGAGCCGATTTGAACATAGTTACATCGCCGCCTGCATTTGGATTTCTGCTCCGTCCATACCGGGGGCGTACTCGACCTGGCAGCACAGGCGAGAGTACTCGTTGGCGACATCGTCGACCATGTCGAGCAGGTCCTGCTCAGCTTCGGTGCGCTCACCGGAAGCCTCGAAGTGCTCGGGGTCGATGAAGCCGTGGCAGGTAGCGCAGGATGCGTTACCACCGCAGGTTGCGAGGACCGGCACGCCGTTAGCCTGGAGGGCCTCCAGGAGGGTGTGGTGGTCTTCCCACTGAATGTCGTAGTTTACGCCTGCTTCGTCAGTGACCTTAATCGTTACGCCCATGCGTTCTCCTTCTTCTGTAGTGATGCGTTTCTATTGTAGAGGTAGGGGCTGTTATTCACCGTACTTTGTGGCGCATCCCCAACCCTACCGTCACGCATATCACGGGAACGCATATTAATTTTTATGCTGAGTAGCATGTCTGTATTGCCCCCAGTCTACCCCGTATTGCCCTGACAACGCGGGATATAGGCGCATATGAATACTGCCCCCAGATGCAAAGACATGCTGGGGGCAGTATAAAGAACCGGCACGCGGGCGCGCTTCAACGGCTATGCTTCAACTGTGACGAAGACCTACTCGGATTCCTTCTCCGCCGTCTTCTCCGCAGTCTTCTCGGCGTCCTGCTTTTCTGTGCTGTGGTTATCGGAATTCTGGACGCTTCCTCCGGGACCGCGCACAATACCGCGTACGCTATCGCGCGGGTCGGCGTAGCGCAGGTCGATACCGAAGGTATTGCGGATCTGGCGTGCCGAGTTCAGGTGCCAACGCTGCGAATCTGAGGGGGTCACGGAGGTGACCGCCTTCTGACCCGGAGCCAGCTTCTCGTGGCGAATATCGTAGTGCTTACCGCCCATGGTGATGGTGAAGCCGTGCTCTTGCAACAGCTGCACGAACGCATCCACATCGTGCGGGATCTTGCGGCCGCGCTGCCTCTTTGTGCCGCTCATCCTCGGCTGCGACTCGAAGGGGTTACGGCTGGGCGCGGTGCCGCGGCTAATACGGATTACCTGCTGGTCGGAGTGCGAGAACTCCACCTGGTAGCCGTTGAGCGAGTACACGGTGCGGCTACTGCCGGGAATTGGGCGGCGGTCCTCAGCCTCATCCAGGATGCGGGCAATGTACTCGCCGGTCAGACCGAGCGCCTTCAGCTGTGCCTGAGCATCGGGGGAGAGCTGGTAGCCTCCCGCCAGAGCCTGCAGCGGGCGCAGCGCGAGCACTTCGGCGGTCAGGGGGTTGAGCACCACCTGGTAGCCTTCCTCTTCATGCGTGTAGAGGGTGACTTCGCGGCCGTAACGGTTCTCCTGCGCGCTCTCTTGAACCACGGTGCTTGCGGGCGATTCGATGATGTCCAGCAGTAGCTCGTAGGTGAGCCCGTGGCGCATCATGTAATCCATCACGCCGGGGAGCACACCGTAGATGCGGCGGCGCGGTGGCACGTCGCCGTAGAATTCCTTCTCGATGCGCGCGGCAATACGCTGGTTCTCCAGCGGCACCTCGGTCAGCGGAATGAGGCGCTGGTTGGAGGGGCGAATCTTGGCGCGTGCGGCGGCGGGCTTGGGTGCCTGACGGTACGCGTCCACGAGTGCCTGCTGCTGCTGCACGAATTCCTGGGCGATGAGCGGTAGGAGGGTGAAGTAGAGCTCTGCCGCTTCGGGCTTGAGCGCGCCGTCCTCATCGAGCAGGGAGGCGCCGTCCTTGGAGAGCAAATCCCACGGCTTATCGTGTGCAGGGCTCTCTTCGGTGCCCTGCTCATCCCGGTAACTATAGGCGGCGAGGGAGGCAAGCTCCTGCAGGCGAACGTACACCTCAAGAGGAACGGTAATCTGCTTAGCGGACATTATTTCTCCTCCTTGGTGGTGTTTTCTGCCCGAGCTACTTGATGTTCTGCCTGCTTCGCCAGGGTATTACTGAGCTCTTCCAGCTGTGCCTTGCGCAGGGCTTCCGCGTGCAGAACATGGAAATCCGGGGTCTTCGCCAGAGCCAGAACGGTCCGCTCATCGGGTGAAATCGCAATTTCCAGACCCTGCGCCGCGTAGATGCGGGTCCAGCCTTCAGCCATGCGCACGCTTTCGGGGCTGCTCAGCGCCTGAAGCATCAGATCGAAAACGAACGGCGGGTTCTTCTTCAAGAAGGTGCGGGCGCGCTCGCTGAATTCGAGTTCCAGGGCGTTGAGCGAGTTATATTTGCCCTGAGCCAGGGATGCCTGTGCCGCTTCGTTGTAGTCGGCGTCGTATTCGTCGATGACGGTGATGACTTCTGCGGAGGCGGTGTTCACGTCCACCCGGTAGTCGTCGTGCGTGAAGCGAATCGTCCAGTCGTTGATGCGTTCGGCTTCACCTTCGCACAGGATGGTGCGCACGAGTTCTTCGCTGATGTTTTCGCGTTCGAGGCGGGCGCGCAGGCTCGGGCGCAGTCGGTAGCTGCGTTCGCGGTCCTCGGCGGTAATGGCGCGAGGTGCGGCGGCTACCGGTTCTGCTGCGGGCGCGCTCGGGGTGGACGCGGCAGGCATCGGTGCACCGGGTTTCGGCGCGGCAGGCTTTGGAGCGGTCGGCTCGGCTACGGGCGCGCTCGGTAGGGACTGGCTGAGCACGGGCAACTCGTCAACAGGTGCCTGCTCGGTAGCTGCTGCCGTATGGGTAGCTTCTGCGGCTTCGGCAGCCTGTTGGCGGGCACGCAGACCCTCCAGGTACTCTTCGATGCGCGGCGGGCGGTAGGTCAGCGTGGACTTGCGGAACATGCCGGGGGAGGGCGCACCGGGAGTCGGCACTGCAGGCTTCGGAGCTGCAGGTTTCGGCGCAGCGGGCTCAGATGTAGCGGGCTTCGGCGCTGCGGGAGCAACCGTGGCGGGCGTCGGTATAGGAGCCGTCTTTTCTGCTGTTGCCTCTGCGGGTGCTTCCACAGATGCTTCTTCCGGCACGCTGGGAGCAGGGCTGGGAGTCGGGGCGGGTGCCTGTGCCGCGCGGGCGGCAAAGAGCGCGGGGGAGGGCGCCGGCTTCGGCGCCGCAGGCTTCGGGGTTGCCGGCTGGGGAGTAGCGGTTGCGCTCACCGCGGCGTCCTCACTCACTACACCCTCGTTGGCCTCTGCGACGGGAGTCTCAGCCATGGAGGCTTCGGCCGCTTCGGTTGCCTGCAGGTCGGTCTGTTCCTCTTCAGCAGGCTTAGTGTCGCTGGCTTCCTCATCGCCGCGGCGTAGGGCGGCAACGAGTTCCTGGCGGGAAGTATAAGGAATGATTTCCTCGGGCGAATCGATATATCGCGGGAAATTCTCGTAGAGAATCTTCGCCGCGGCCTCAAAGAGCTTCTCCGCGGTGGTGTTGGCGGCGGGTGTGCAGGGGCAGAGGAGCTCCTGGCGCTGCGCGTCATAGAGGGACCAGTGGGCGCATCGTTCGGTGGGCGGGAAGTAGTCGAGTGTTCCAAGGTCGGCTATATCGATGAGTGCACCTATCAGGGACTGCGGAATGGATAGCTGTGCCATAGTGCTCCTTCGCGTTGTCTGCTCTCCAGCCTATGTGTGGAGGGTCCTCTTTCCATCCTATGCGTTTTTTGGCGGGTGTGCCCCGGGGCACGTCATCTGGGAGCATAAATCTGTGGATTCACAGGTTGGGGTGCTTTGGGGCGCGGTTTTTGGCACGGATGGGGCAGCGTCAGCTGGTGAAGCGTCCTTGCTACACCTAGCTAGAGCCTGCGGCGTGTCGTACTGCAACATGTTGTACTGTGCAGTGGCTTGAGCCCTGCCCGGGGCTTGTGTCAGAGCTTTTTCTGCGTGCTTGTTTCCCAAAGATGTCTTCCCGGGCGTGTCTTCCGGGGCATATCTTCTGGGGCATATCTTCTAGGGCATACAAAAAATCCCCGGTTCCAAAGAACCGGGGATCGGTGGTGCGCCCGAAGGGATTCGAACCCCCAACCTTCTGATCCGTAGTCAGATGCTCTATCCGTTGAGCTACAGGCGCATGTTCCTCGCTTCGGATTTCTTCAACCCGTCGCGGCAACAGGTACTACTATACGGATGTCTCCAAGGGTGCGCAAGCCGAAAAACTCGAAATTGACCCAAAATCCCCTCCGAAAGACTCGATAATGCCCTGTTTTACCGCATGATTCCGGGGTTTTTGGTGGCGTAAAATTTTTTCAAAATATTTTCTCGGCACCCTAAAACCGGTGCTGTAGGCCCCTAAAATCCCCGAAGGGTCCCGCCATACGACCTAAAAATTCTTTACAGAAATCTTCTCGTACTCTAAGAATGTGATGCGCAGAACTTAAGAAATGGCGTTATAGAAAGCTCTACAGACCATTAATGCGTTATTCTGTAAGCATCACGAGGAAGTGGAGACTGTCCAAGCGTGCATATTCACGATTATTTGCACGCTTGTAGTGTTTAACTGCTTCTTTGTTACCGCAGACCTAACCGGATCAATGTAGTATCCGGGCCACCGATTGAAGGGGAAAATGTCAATGGCTGACACCTCAACTCGTACTCTCTCTGCCGAACTCGAAAAGGAGCTGCAGAGCGCACCTACCACCCACCAGGGCCTCCTGGATTGGGTTCGCGAGGTTGCGGCACTGACCCAGCCCGCACACATCTACTGGGTCGATGGCTCCCAGGAAGAATATGACCGCCTGGCACAGGAACTGGTTGACGCCGGTACCTTCGTTCGCCTCAGCGATCACGAATTCCCGAACTCTTACGCAGCTTTCTCCGATCCCGACGACGTTGCACGTGTCGAGGAGCGCACCTTCATCTGCTCCGAGACCGAAGAGGGCGCAGGCCCGACCAACAACTGGCGCGACCCCGTCGAAATGAAGCAGACCCTGACCGGCCTGTTCGAGGGCTCCATGCGCGGTCGTACCATGTACGTCATTCCCTTCGTCATGGGCTCTCTGAAGGCTAAGAACCCCAAGATTGCTGTTGAGCTCAGCGACTCCGCATACGTTGTCTGCTCCATGCGCATCATGGCAACCATCGGTAAGGACGTTCTTGCCAAGCTGAACGAGACCAACGGCTTCTTCGTCAAGGCTCTGCACTCTGTTGGTGCACCCCTGGAGCCCGGTCAGGAAGATGTCCCCTGGCCTTGCAATCCCGAGAAGTACATCGTCCAGTTCCCCGAGACCCGCGAAATCTGGTCCTTCGGCTCCGGCTACGGCGGTAACGCACTGCTCGGTAAGAAGTGCTACGCACTGCGTATCGCATCCGTTATCGGTCGCGATGAGGGCTGGATGGCAGAGCACATGCTCATTCTGAAGGTCACCAACCCCGAGGGCAAGGTTCGCTACATTTCCGCAGCGTTCCCTTCCGCATGTGGCAAGACCAACTTCGCAATGATGGAACCCACCATTGACGGCTGGAAGGCTGAGATGGTCGGCGATGACATCGCATGGATTGAGTTCGACGAGAACCACCAGGCACGCGTGGTCAACCCCGAGGCTGGCCTGTTCGGCGTGGCACCGGGCACCGGTTACTCCACCAACCCGAACGCTATGAAGGCTATCGCCAAGGGCAACACCATCTTCACCAACGTTGCACTGACCGACGACGGCTCCGTCTGGTGGGAGGGTAAGACCGATGAGGCTCCCGCACACCTGACCGACTGGACCGGTAAGGACTGGACCCCCGAGTCCGGCCGCCCGGCAGCTCACCCGAACTCCCGCTTCTGCACCCCCGCATCCCAGGTCGACATGCTCGCTCCCGAGTACTACGACCCCGAGGGTGTGCCGCTGAGCGCTATCGTTCTGGGCGGTCGCCGCAAGACCACCATCCCCCTGGTTTCCGAGTCCGAGAGCTGGGAGCAGGGCGTCTTCCGCGCTGTCACTCTGTCCTCTGAGACCACTGCGGCTGCTAAGGGCGCCGTCGGCGTGATTCGCCGCGACCCGATGGCAATGCTGCCCTTCATCGGCTACAACGCTGGTGATTACTTCAAGCACTGGCTGGACCTGGGCAAGAAGCACGGCGCTGAGAATATGCCGAAGGTCTACTACGTCAACTGGTTCCGCCGTACCCCCGACGGTGGCTTCGCATGGCCCGGCTTCGGCGAGAACTCTCGCGTTGTGAAGTGGATCTGCGACCGCCTCGACGGCAAGGCTGGCGGCCAGGAGACCTTCCTGGGCACCGTTCCCACCAAGGAAGACCTGGACCTGACCGGTCTGGAAATCTCCGAGGAAGAACTGAAGGCTGCTCTGGCTGTCTCGAAGGAAGAATGGGTTGCTGAGCTGCCCAGCATCGACGAGTGGCTCGAGAAGTTCGGCGACAAGCTGCCTGCTGAGGTTCGCGAACAGCGCGACGCTCTGGCGAAGGCTCTGGAGGACTAAGACACTCCAGCTAATACCTAAGGTTTAGCGCCTTGAGGGGCGGAATCTCCCGATGAGATTCCGCTCCTTCCTTCTGTTTGGGGGAAATTTGAATCCCCGTCAGCTGGGGGGAATGATAAGTTTTCTCTCAACAGTGTGAGTGCAAGGCTATGCAGTCCACTTGCTCTTGAGAAATACTTTAAAATCCCCGCCGGGGTGGTTGGGGCACAGAAGCAGCTGGTTATAATTTCTTGCCTCTCTTATCACCCCTATACAATTCCAATGTAAGATTTTTGAATGCGCATGGCTTTCACGAGCTGCGCATATCCGCTGTTACATGTACTGATATGTGGTGGCACGAGAGATTAGAAGGAGTATCCATGCGTTTGACAGCATTCTCGGATGTCTCGCTCCGCGTTCTGATGCTCCTGTCTGCCCTGGAGCCCGGTCAGAAGCTTTCCACCCAGAAGATCGCTGAAGGTGTGGACACCCCCTACAACCACGTGGCGAAGGCTGTAGCTTTCCTCGTGAACATGGGTTACCTGGACTCGACTCGCGGTCGCGCCGGTGGCGTCATGCTTTCGGATGCGGGTCGTTCTGCGACTGTCGGCACTATTCTTCGCGCTACTGAGGGCGATATTCCCATGATTGAGTGCGAGGACGAGAATGGCCACTGCCCCCTCGATAAGTTCTGTCGCCTGCGCAATGTGCTGGCAAAGGCGCGTGAGGCATTCTATGCTTCGGTGGATTCGGTTGTGATTAGCGAGTTGACTGCCGGTGCGCGCCCCGTGGGTCCGGTGTTTGTTGAGCTGGGCTTTGCGCCTCCGGAGAACGCGTTGCCTGCGCGCTAGTCGTAAGTATTCAAGAGATACGTGATACCTGTGGAGCTTTTCAGTGGAAGGCTCCACAGAGTTTTTAATACGGAGTTTAGGGTGTTTCTGCGCTTGATGCGGGGGACTGTTAGGCGGTTCGCGCGGGGGTGTTTCGTGGGGGTTTTGAAGGCCGCGGGGGAGTGTTTTTGACTCTGCGTGCGCGGTTGTTGGCACCTGTGCAAACCCCGAAATTGTGCAGTAAGTGCAGAATATTGCAAATTCGCTTTTCAAATGCGGAAAATGTGACCATATTCATTTTTGCACCGCACCGCATACTTTCCATAGTAAATATATTTCCATGCCAGAATTTTTATGCACACTCCGGGGCTAGTCACGCGGCGAACTCAAAGGGAGTGCTGAAAATATATAGTGTGACGCTCGGCTCTCTCTTTGAGTCAAGCTGAACCATAAGTCTCACCTAGACCCCTCAATATCCCTCAGAAAGTGACCTGCACTCAGCGCAAGCACCCCGCAAAATGCTACGGTAAGGGTGCTTTATAAACACTCTGTCACCAACTAAGCTGTCTGAGTGAACGCCCCGCAACACCGATATTGAGGGGCCTCGCCACAATGACCGAGGTGACCACACAGGAAGAAGGCACGCACCGATGCTCTCCGAGAAGTCCCGCCCCATTATTGAGGCAACGTTGCCCATCATTGCTGAGCGCATTAACGACATCACCCCCGACTTCTACCGTCGAATGTTCGCCGCCCGCCCCGACCTGATGGACGGCATGTTCTCCCGCTCCTCCCAGCTTGAAGGCACTCAGCCTCGCGCACTGGCTGGCTCCATCGCAGTATTCGCTTCCTACATTGTCGAGCACCCGGACTCCTACCCGGACGAGGTCCTCTCCCGCGTGGCCCACAAGCACGCATCCCTGGGCCTGAAGGAAGAAGAATACCCCACCGTCTACAAGTACCTCTTCGAGGCAATCGCCGCTAACCTCGGCGACCTGGCAACCCCCGAAATCGTTGAGGCATGGACCGAGGTCTACTGGCTCATGGGCAACGCCCTCATCAAGCTGGAGAAGGGCCTGTACGCTTCTCAGGCAAACGACGTCATGTTCGCACCCTTCAAGCTCGTTGAGCGCAAGGAGACCGGCGAGAACGTTGTCGTGCTGACCTTCGAGCCCGCCGACGAGACCCCCATGACCGAGTCCAAGGGCGGCCAGTACATCTCCATCATCGTTCCCGCACGTGACGGTCTGCGCCAGGCACGCCAGTACACCCTGCTGCCCAGCGAAAAGAACCAGCGCCGCATCGGTGTGAAGCTCGACCCCAACGGCGAGATGACCTCCATCCTGCACGAGCTGGAAGTCGGCGCAGTCGTCGAGGTCTCCAACCCCTACGGTGACCTGACCCTGGAAGGCTTCGGCGACCCCCAGGCACCCCTGTACCTCTTCTCCGCAGGTATTGGCACCACCCCCATGCTCAGCTTCCTCTCCGAGCTGGTTGAGAAGGGCTCCGAGCGCCCCGTGACCGTGGTCCACGCAGACCGCCGCCTGGACACCTGGCCCCTGCGCGAAGAGCTCACCGAGCTCGTCGGCAAGCTGCCCAACGCACGCCTCGTCTCCTTCATCGAGGGTGAGGGTGGCGACTACACCGGCCGCGTCGACGTCTCCAAGCTGGACGTTCCCTCCAACGCTAACGTTTACCTCTGCGGCCCGCTGCCCTTCATGCAGGGCGTACGCTCCGCACTGGTGGAGGCAGGCGTTCCCGGCAAGAACATCAACTACGAGATCTTCGGCCCCGACCAGTGGATGCTCCACGACCAGGCACGCGAGGCGTAAAAACCCCGTAAGCCGGCTCGTCCGCTAGGTTTCTTGGAACTTAATAAAAAGATCCCGCCCGCAGAAACAATCTGCGGGCGGGATCTTTATATTTCAACTGCTCAAAGAGCAGAAGAGAGAATGTCTACGAAAGACTAGGCCTGGCGAACCAGAGCCAGAACCTCGTCGCGGACGCGCTCCATAGTCGCAACATCCGGTGCCTCAAGGTTCAGGCGAAGGAAAGGCTCGGTGTTCGAAGGACGCAGGTTAACCCACCAACCCTCTTCGGTGTTGGTGAAGGTGGTGCCGTCGGAGTCCTCAACAACCACGGGAGCGTTAGCGTAGTGTGCACGCACGCGGTCCACAGCGGCAGCCTTGTCTTCAATCTCGGAGTTAATCTCACCGGAAGCAACGTACGGGGAGTACTTCGCGCTGATCTCGGAGAGAGGCTCATCGCTACCACCCAGAGCAGCCAGCACGTGCATTGCAGCGAGCATGCCGGTGTCTGCGTTGAAGAAGTCCTTGAAGTAGTAGTGAGCGGAGTGCTCGCCACCGAAAACGCCGTTCTCCTCAGCCATAACAGCCTTGATGAAGGAGTGGCCCACGCGGGTCTTCACTGCGCGGCCGCCCAGCTTCTCAACCAGCTCAGGAACAGCCTTCGAGGTGATCAGGTTGTAGATGATGACGGGCTCTTCGTTACCCTCTGCCTTCGCACGAGCAATCTCGCGCTCAGCAACCAGAGCGGTCACAGCGGAAGGAGTGACAGGCTCACCCTTCTCGTCGATGACGAAGCAGCGGTCAGCGTCACCGTCAAATGCCAGACCAATGTCAGCACCGTGCTCAACAACAGCCTTCTGCAGGTCAACCAGGTTAGCCGGCTCCAGCGGGTTAGCGGGGTGGTTCGGGAAGGTGCCGTCCAGCTCGAAGTACAGGGGAACGATTTCCAGGGGCAGGCCCGGCAGGATGGTGTCGCCCAGAACAGCGGGAGTGGTCATACCACCCATGCCGTTACCAGCGTCAACAACAACCTTCAGGGGGCGGATGGAAGACAGATCAACCAGCTTGCGCAGGTACTCTGCGTAAGGCTTGAGAATGTCCTTCTCAGAAACGGTGCCAACCTTCTCAACCGAAGGAATCTCGCCCGAATCCAGGTACTTCTGAGCCAGGTCGCGAATATCGAACAGACCGGACTCGGAAGACAGAGGAACAGCGCCAGCCTTAGCCATCTTCATGCCGTTGTACTCTGCGGGGTTGTGGCTAGCGGTGAAGGTAACACCGGCAGCGTTCTCAACGCCACATGCGAAGTACAGAACGTCAGTGGAGATCAGACCGATCTTCTCAACATTTGCACCGCGAGCGGTTGCACCCTGGGCGAATGCATCCATGAATTCGGGGGAGGAGGGGCGCATGTCGCCGCCGACCAGAATGGTCTGGCCCTCCAGGCCCAGAACGTCTACGAAAGCCGCGCCAGTAGCGCGAACAGTCTCTGCGGTAATGGTTTCGCCGACGATGCCACGCACGTCGTACGCTTTGAATGAGTCATGTAGATTAATAGTAGTCACGCCTTTTATTTTAGCGGTAAAGAAGTGCAAGTAGCCTCTATAATGGGCTGGTAAAACCTTATAAATTCCGCTGAATGTATGGGTTTTTTATCACGTCACTTGCTTCAAACAACTCACGTCGAGAGGTATTTTCCCCCATGGGTGAGATTTTTTCCCTAAAAAACCAGATTCAGAATTATGCGTGGGGTTCCCGCGAAATTCTCGGACGCATGCGTGGCGTGCCCGTACCCACCGAGCAGCCCGAGGCTGAGGTGTGGGTTGGTGCGCATCCGGCTGCTCCCTCCCGCGCAACCGTTGACGGCACCGAGTCCCCGCTCAACGAACTGATTCAGGCTGAGCCCTCCCGTTTCCTGCGCCCGGACCGTACCTCCGACTGGTTCCCTTTCCTCTTTAAGATCCTTGCGATTGATGCACCCCTGTCGATTCAGGTGCACCCCACCCCCGAGCAGGCTATTGCTGGCTTCGAGGACGAGCAGGCACGCGGCATCGCGATTGACGCGCCGCACCGCAACTACAAGGACCGCTACTCCAAGCCCGAAACCGTCATTGCGCTGACCCCGATGCGTGTGCTCACCGGTGTGCGCACCTCCGCGCAGCTGGCAGAACTGGCGAGGGCATTCAAAGCTGACTGGCTGGCAGAGCGCGTGGAGCTTACCCCCAAGCAGCTGCTGACCGAGATTATTCGCATGCCCGAAGAGACCGCCACCGCGGCTGTTGAGCAGCTTGTCGAGGCGGCAGCACAGCTGACCGACTCCGAAAACGCTGCTATTGCTGATGCCGCGGAGCTCGTGCAGATCGTTGCCGGCAAGTACCCCGGCGACCGCGGCCTGCTCGTCGCATTCGTCATGAACCTGGTGCACCTGGCACCCGGCGAATCCGCATTCACCCCCGACGGCCAGGTGCACGCCTACGTCTCCGGTACCGCCATTGAGCTGATGAACCCCTCCGATAACGTGATGCGCGCGGGTCTGACCGCAAAGCACATCGACACCGAAGAGCTCATCAAGGTTCTCGGCGAAAGCCAGGACGCCCCCGTGATTCAGCAACCCACCCCCGATAACGCACCCGTGGGCACCTATGCCATGTGGGATGAGCGCATGAGCGTAACCCGCATCCGCGTTGAAGAGGGCAAGCCGCAGGAATACACCTTTGAGGGTATTAGTGCCGCACTGAGCGTATCCGGTGAAATCACCATTCACGCGGCAGACGGCAACGGCACCGAAGAGTTCGTGCTGGGCGCCACCGAGTCGGTACTGCACGTGGGTGAGCCCTCCGAGGCAACCTTGAGCGGTAATGGCGAGCTGTACATTGCTTCTTATGTTTAGGAAATAATCCTCGATAACTAAAACTTCTAGACAGTTATAATCTAGCCAGATATAAGGAGTGTCGAAAGATACATCAAGACTGGCACATAATAAAGAATCCACGTTCTTCCCTGTATTTATTCAGACCGGGAAGGCGTGGATTTTTTATGCCCCGAATATGGGATGCAGGGGATATTTTTGTGTCTACCCTGCACAGTGTGTTCTGAGTAACCTATAATTGGTCTTATAAATATGCGTATACCTGTGCCTTTATGCACCTCTTCCTCAGGTACGCAGCCCCAAACCGCTAGGAGAACACTGTGAAGATCATCCTCACCGTCACAGGCATCGACCACGAAGGCATCATCGCTGCCGTGACCGCAACCCTCGCCGAGCGTAAGGTCAACGTCCTCGACGTCTCCCAGACCATCATGGGCGAATACTTCACCATGATCATGCACTGCTCCTTCGACGAAGCGCAGCAGAACCTCATCGATCTGCAGGAAGCCATGATCGGTGTCGAGCATGAACAGAAGGTGCAGATTCGCATCCAGGCAGAATCCATCTTCAAAGCAATGCACGCCATCTAGGGCTCCACTGATGCGCAACACCAATATTCTAGAAACCATCCGAATGATCGAGGAGCAGAAGCTCGACATTCGCACCGTCACCATGGGCATCTCCCTGCTCGACTGCGCCGACTCCGACGGCGAAGTAGCCCGCCGCAAAATCTACGACAAGATCACCAACCGCGCCGCAAACCTCGTCAGCGTCTGCGAAGGTATCGAAGCTGAGCTCGGCATCCCGATCGTCAACAAGCGCATCGCCGTCACCCCCATCGCGCTGGTGGCAGGCGCCTCCGGCGACGAGGACTATGTAGAGTTCGCTCGTACCCTCGACGCAGCTGCGAAGGCAGTCGGCGTGAACTTCGTCGGCGGCTTCAGCGCCCTCGTCGATAAGGGCATGACCCCCGCCGACGAGAAGCTGATTCGCTCCATCCCGCGAGCGCTCGCAGAAACCGACGTGGTCTGCTCCTCCGTAGACATCGGATCCTCCCGAGCCGGCATTAACATGAGCGCAGTCAAGCTCATGGGCGAGACTATCCGCGCCACCGCAGACCTGACCGCGGATGCACACGGCTTCGGCTGCGCCAAGCTCGTCGTCTTCGCGAACGCCGTCAGCGACAACCCCTTCATGGCGGGCGCATTCCACGGTGTTCAGGAGGCAGACACCACCATCTCCGTGGGTGTCTCCGGCCCCGGCGTGGTACACCGCGCCCTGCAGAAGGTCCGCGGCGAATCCTTCGACACTTGTGCAGAAGAAATCAAGAAGGCAGCCTTCAAGATTACCCGCGTTGGCCAGCTGGTCGGTACCCTCGCCGCTGAACGCCTTGGCGTGCAGTTCAACATTATCGACCTCTCCCTGGCGCCCACCGCAGAGATTGGCGACTCGGTCGCACACATCCTCGAGGAAATGGGTCTGGAAACCGTCGGTACCCACGGTACCGTTGCGGCACTCGCGTTGCTCAACGACGCGGTGAAGAAGGGTGGCCTCATGGCGTGCTCAAATGTCGGCGGCCTCTCCGGGTCCTTCATCCCGATCTCTGAGGACATCGGCATGATTGAATCCGCAGCCGCCGGACACATCAGCCTCGATAAGCTTGAAGCGATGACCGCCATCTGCTCGGTGGGCCTGGACATGGTCGCGGTTCCCGGCGACACCCCCGCCGCGACCCTCGCCGCAATGATTGCCGACGAGGCAGCAATCGGCGTGATGAACCACAAGACCACCGCGGTTCGCGTCATCCCGGCGGTCGGCCTGGGCGTAGGCGACATGGTCGAATTTGGTGGCCTGCTCGGTCGAGCACCCGTCATGCCCACCCACACCCCCAGCGCGGAGGCGTTCATCGCCCGCTGCGGTCGTATTCCGTCGCCGGTTCACGGTTTCCGCAACTAAGCTCGAGCCCACAACTAAGCTCTAGGGGCGCTGAGAACCAATAGAAAAGGGGAGGCGCCGAAGATTATCTCTTCGGTGCCTCCCCTTTGTGCTGTACCCCTTTGTGCTGTATAAGCTACCAAGAAGCTACTGATACACGAAACGGCTCATCAACGCCTCAAGCGCCAGACGCGCATTCGCGTTCGTCCGCAGGCGGCGCAGAGTCAGCTCGACCGCCTGCACATCCTCCAGCAGCTGCTGGGCGGAACGGCGGGTGCAGAACGCCTCCAGGAGCTCACGCAAATGCTCATTGACCAGCGGAGCCTGAGCCGACAGTGCCACCGTCAACGCATCACGCAGAACCGTCTGAACCTGCGCCACGGAACGCAGCAGCGTATCGGATGAAACGCGCTTAGCGCGGCGCTTCTGCTGCTCCTCCAAGCGGCGAACCTGCGCTCGTAGAGACGGCGAAACACGCTCACCCTCGCGAATACCCAGCAGTGCCAGAAGCTCCTGGCGTTCCTGCTCATCCTTGAGAGCGGAGACAGCCTGTGCGTCCTGGTCGGCAAGGTCGGTGAGCTTCTCGGCTGCGTTGAAAGCCGAAGAAATAGAACGAACATTCAGAATCAGGGAGGTAATCAGCTCCCGACGAGCCATCGCCTGCTCATCGGTCGCCAGACGGTACCCCTCCTGCGCATCACCCAGAGCCAGACGCGCCGCACGCTGCGCCAAAGGATCAGCCACACCGTGCGCCAGTAGGTACTCGTGCACCTGCGCATCGGTGGGAACCGGCAACTGCACCGGACGGCACCGCGAACGAATCGTCACCAGCACATCGGTGGGGGAGGGCGCCGTCAACAACCAAATCGTATGCGGCGGCGGCTCCTCAATCGCCTTCAGCAGCACATTGGAGGTACGCTCCGGCATGCGTTCGGTGTCCTCCACCAGAATCACGCGCCAGCGACCTACGGTCGGGCGGTCCTGAGCCTTCATGACCAGCTCGCGCGCCTCATCAATGCTGATGTGCGTCGCCTCGGTACTAAAGTGCGTAAAATCTGCGTGCGAACCGTTCATGACGGTCACGCAGCCTTTGCACTGGCCGCATCCGCGGTTCTGCGGGTCGGGCTGCTCGCACAGTAGCGCGGCAGCGAAAATTTTTGCAGCCTCACGGTGAGGCGCACCGATCGCGCCCGTGAAAAGCCAAGCGTGCGTGGGGCGGGCGGCAGCGGCATCCGTGCGTAGTTGCTGGAGCTTATCGGCGGGAATCAGCAGGGTATCCCAGAGGCTCATGAGCCCTCCTTACCGGTGCGGACCAGCTCGCGGAGGGCAAGCAGAGGCTCAATCACCTCGAGCACGCGCGCGTGCACCTGCTCAATCGTGCCCACACCATCAATGATGCGGTGCGAGCCGTTAGCGTCCTCGCGGGCAATCTGCTCGAACGCACCGTGAATGCGGGCCTTGAACGCGGCGCCTTCAGCCTCAATACGGTCGACGGTGCCGCGCTGATCCATGCGCTCCTGCTCGGCGCTCAACGGCACACTCAGCAGTAGGGTCGCGTCGGGCACCAGATTGGCGGTAGCCCAGCGGCTCAAATCGACGATGGTTTCAACACCCAGGTCACGGCCTACGCCCTGGTACGCGGCAGAAGAATCAATATAGCGGTCGCTCAGCACGATGGCGCCCTCAGCGAGCGCCGGACGAATCAACTGGGAGGCGTGAGCCGCGCGGGATGCCGCGAAAATCAGCGCCTCGGTGCGGTCGTCAATGGTACCCTGACCCGCTTCAAGGACGAGGGCACGCAGCTTTTCGCCAATCTCGGTGCCGCCGGGTTCGCGGGTGGTGATGACACGGTATCCGCGGTCGCGTAGTGCTTCATCCAGCAGAGCGAGCTGGGTGGTTTTGCCGGCGCCGTCGCCTCCTTCAACCACGATAAAAAGCCCGCGGCGACCGGTCGGGTCGGCGGGAAGATTCTGCGCATCGGGGGTGTAGCTGAGAGTATCCATCACTTCTTAAGGGTACCGGGTCTGCCCAAATCCTCGGTGTGGCTTTGGCGACGGTTCTGAACAACGCTGAGTGTGCCTGTAGGTAAAAAACATGTAAATCCTGTCCTCTGTTACCGGCGTGGGCGTGCGTTCTGGGCGCGGGTGTGCCAGGCTTAAAGACATGAGTGCAGATAACCACGACATGAATTACTCCGCAGAGACCTTCGTCGTCTCTGGCGGCCGCCCGGCACACGAGCATGACGCGCCGGTGAACCCTCCGATTGTTCTTTCTTCCACCTACCGCGGTGTGGACGCCGTCAATATTGAGCAGGACCGCGTGTACGCCCGCTTCTCGAACCCCACCTGGGAGGGCATGGAAGAGGTTGTGGCGAAGCTGGAGAACGCTACCCAGCCCGGTCTGCTGTTCCCCTCCGGTATGGCTGCTGTCGCTGCTGTGATCGACCTGGTGCCGGTTGGCTCCATTGTGCTGATTCCGAAGCACGCATACATGGCGTCGGTGACCCTGTGCAAAGATTTGGAGCGCCGTGGCATCATTGAGCTCGTTCGCGTGGACATTGAAGACACCGAGAGCGTTATCGCCGCTATGGAGGATGCCGCATCCCGCACCGGCGTGACCCCGGAGAACGTGAACTACTCGGCACCGAAGGTCCTGGCGTGGCTGGAAAGCCCCACGAACCCGATGCTTGAGGTTGCTGACCTGCCTGCCCTGCTTTCTGCTGCTCGCCGCCTGGGCATTGTGACCGCGGTGGATAACACCTTCGCAACCCCGATTCTGCAGCGTCCCCTGGATTTGGGTGCAGACGTAGTGGTTCACTCCGCTACGAAGTTCCTTGCGGGCCACTCTGATGTTCTGCTGGGTATGACCTTGACCTCGAATGAGGAGCTGTACAACGCGATGCTGCACCACCGCATCACCAACGGCGCAATCCCCGGTCCGGTGGAGGCGTGGCTTGGTTTGCGCGGTCTGCGCACCCTGGCGCTGCGCGTGGAGCGTGCTGTAGAGAACGCGCAGGTTCTCGCAGAGCGTCTGAGTGAGCACCCCTTCGTGACTGAGGTGCGTTACCCGGGTCTGGAGAGCGACCGCGGTCATGAGGTTGCGAAGAAGCAGATGGACGATTTCGGTGCGATTTTGTGCGTCACCCTGGATACCGACGCATCGGGTGCCCGTAACGTCGTGGAGGCGTTGAAGCTGTGGACCCCGGCAACCTCTCTGGGCGGCGTGGAGTCTCTCGTGGAGCGTCGCCGTCGCCACGGTAACGAGCCGGATTCGATTCCCGAATCCCTGCTTCGCCTGTCGGTAGGTATTGAGAACGTCGATGACCTTTACAATGACTTGGTTGAGGCCTTTAAGGCTGTCCGCTAGGCACTTTGCTAGGGTTGTCTAGAGAAGCTGCTGATTCTAAGGAATACTATGTCTCCTATTCTGTTGGTCATCTATGTGACCACTCTTATCGATGTGCTACTGGCTGTTGCCGGCGCTGTGGTTGGTGTGCTGGCTTTTGTTCGTGCGTGGTCGTCTCCGGCTAACGCTTACGATTTTGCTGGTAAGCGCCCGAAGAACACGTGGCTGGCTTTGACCGGTGGTTCCGCTGCGGTGTCGCTGTTTAGCGTTTTTGCTGCGGTGACTGGCGGCGGTAATAGCGTGCTGATTCTTCAGCTGATTGCTGCTGTGATTAGCTGCGTGTTCCTGGCTGGTGTGTGGCCTTCGGTGGGTCGCCGCCGTTTCTAGCGTTAGCTTTTGCGCTCGCTTTGTGCGATAGATGGTGAAGCCTCGTGCGCTGTCTGACGGGTTTGTCCCGGTCGGATGGTGTGCGGGGCTTTTCCCTTTTCTGGCGGGGTTTTTGAGCCTTTCGTTCTGGTGGAAAAGACCCTTATAAATTTTTGGGAGAATGCATATTTTCTAGGCTTTGAGGCATGACAAACCGGCGGGTAAATGAAAAAATAGAGGTATGACTTACAAACTAGTACTCCTGCGCCACGGCCAGTCCGAGTGGAATGAAAAGAACCTGTTCACCGGTTGGGTGGACGTTAACCTGACCGATAAGGGCCGCGCTGAGGCTAAGCGCGGCGGCGAGCTGCTGGCAGAGCGCAACATCCTCCCCGATGTTGTTCACACCTCCCTGCAGCGTCGCGCAATCAACACCGCAAACCTTGCACTGGATGCAGCAGACCGTCTGTGGATTCCCGTCAAGCGCACCTGGCGCCTGAACGAGCGTCACTACGGTGCTCTGCAGGGTAAGAACAAGTCCGAGATCCGCGAGGAATACGGCGACGAGAAGTTCATGACTTGGCGTCGTTCCTACGACGTTCCGCCGCCCCCGCTGGACGACAACGACCCCTACTCGCAGGCAAACGACCCCCGCTACGCGGATGTTGAGAACGCTCCCCGCACCGAGTGCCTGAAGGACGTTCTGGGCCGTATGCTTCCCTACTGGGAGTCGGACATCAAGCCCGACCTCGCAGCAGGTAAGACCGTTCTGGTTGCTGCACACGGTAACTCCCTGCGTTCGCTGGTTAAGCACCTCGAGGGTATTTCCGATGAGGACATTGCTGGCCTGAACATCCCCACCGGTATTCCGCTGTACTACGAGCTGGATGAGAACTTCCAGCCCGTCAAGGCTGGCGAGTACCTGGACCCCGAGGCTGCTAAGGACGCTATTGCTGCCGTAGCAAACCAGGGCAAGTAATACCTCCGGCAGGGTTTCACCCCTGTCATTGTGATGAGCCGTCCACCGTTGAGGTGGGCGGCTCATTGCGTTCTCTGCAGGGTTTCTGCACGGGGAGCCTGTCTGAGAAGAGGGGCGTTCGCCCAAGTGCTGGGTATCGGCCACATTTATACTTATGGGGTACCCGAATGGAAGGGAAGTACATGGATGCCGGTCTGATCGCCTTTATCGCGGGCATGATAGGTCTGCTGGTGGGCGTCCTGAGCATGAACGCGGTGGCGCGTAGTGAGCGGGAGCAGGAGCGTAGCTTGGTGTCGGCGCCGGCGTTGCGTGATGGTGCTGCCCAGGTGCTTGCTGTGATTGGCCGCGCTTACCTGGTGATTGATGAGGTGGGCGGCGTGGTTCAGGCTTCTCCGGGTGCTTATGCGATGGGTCTGGTGCGTGGCCATACGGTGGCGTCTGATGAGCTGGCGGATATGATTCGCACGGTGCGTCATCGCGGTATTTTTGCGGAGCGTACTTTTGAAATTGACCGCGGTGAGGGTGAGGCGCTGGTGCTGGACGTTCGCGTGGCTTCTTTGGGCGACGAGTACATTCTGGTGCTTGCGGATGACCGTACTGAAATTTCTCGTGTGCAGCGTATGCGTAATGATTTTGTGGCGAATGTGTCGCATGAGTTGAAGACTCCGGTGGGTGCGGTGAGTCTATTGGCTGAGGCTATTGAGCAGGCGAGTGATGACCCGGAGGCGATTGAGTATTTTGTGGGGCGTCTTCATAAGGAGACGCGCCGCCTGTCTGCGCTGGTGCGTGACATTATTGAGCTTTCGCGTCTGCAGTCGACCGATGTGATTGCGCGTGGTGGTCCGGTGTCGGTGCCTTCTTTGGTGGCTGATGCGGTGGATCGTTCGCATATTGTGGCGGAGGAGAAGGACATTCAGATTTCTACCCGCATCGAGGAGGTCCCCGAGGTGTACGGTGACGCCGAGCTGCTCGGTATTGCTGTGCAGAACCTGGTGGAGAACGCGGTGCGTTATTCGCCGGAGCATACGAAGGTGGATATTTGGGTGCACCGTGTGGCTGATCAGCTGCTGGTTGAGGTTGCTGATCAGGGCGTGGGTATTCCGGAGGACGAGCAGAAGCGTATTTTTGAGCGTTTTTACCGGGTTGATCCGGCTCGTTCGCGTCAGACGGGCGGCACTGGTTTGGGCTTGAGCATTGTGAAGCATGTGATGACTCAGCACGGTGGTAGCGTGACGGTTCGGTCGATGCCGCAGGAAGGCTCGACGTTTACGTTGGCGTTGCCGCTGAACGAGCCTCCGGCCGCAGTGTAGTGTTAGCGGTATAGGTTTTATGGAATCGAAGGAAGTTATTGATGTCTAAAATTCTGATTGTTGAGGACGAAGAGGCCCTCTCGGATCCCCTTGCGTTTTTGCTGGGTCGTGAGGGTTTCCAGACGATTGTTGTGGACAACGGTCTGGATGCTCTGCCGGTGTTCGACCGCGAGGGCGCGGATTTGGTGCTGCTGGATGTGATGCTTCCGGGCATGTCCGGTATGGAGGTGTGCCGTAAGCTGCGTGAGGTGTCTTCGGTCCCGATTATCATGCTGACCGCTAAGGATTCTGAGCTGGATAAGGTGCTCGGTCTGGAGCTGGGCGCTGATGACTATGTGACGAAGCCGTATTCAGCGCGTGAGCTGATTGCTCGTATCCGCGCGGTGTTGCGTCGTCGTTCGGCGGAAACTGATTCTGCTACTGAGTCGGTGCTGCAGGGCGGCCCGGTGCGCATGGACATTGACCGCCATGTGGTGACGGTTAATGGTGAAGAGATTTCTATGCCGCTGAAGGAGTTTGAGCTCCTGGAGATTCTGCTGCGCAATGTGGGTCGTGTGATGACTCGTGGCCAGCTGATTGAGCGCGTGTGGGGCGCCGACTATGTGGGCGATACGAAGACCCTGGACGTGCATATTAAGCGTCTGCGTTCGAAGATTGAGCCGGATTCTTCTGCCCCGCAGTATGTGGTGACGGTTCGCGGCTTGGGCTATAAGTTCGAGGCGTAGATGGGCTTGAGACTGATGAGTTCTGCTTCTGCGGCGAATACTGCTGTGATTGTTTTGGCGGCTGGTTCGGGTACTCGCCTGGGTGAGCCGATCCCGAAGGCTGCTGTGCGTGTGCATGGTCGTACTTTGCTGGATTATGCGTTGGAGGGTGCGCTCGCTTCGGGTGTTGCTGAGCATGTGGTGGTAACTGTTCCTGCTGATTGTTCGGCGAGTTGCCCGGAGCTTTTGGAGGATGCCCGCCGTGCCGGTGCGTTGATTACTACCGGTGGTGATACGCGTACTGCTTCGGTGGTTGCGGCGTTGGATGCTTTGAAGGATGCGCAGGTTCCGGTGGATTATGTGCTGATTCATGATTGCGCTCGTGCTTTTACTCCGCCGCAGGTGTATCACCGCGTGCTTGAGGGTTTGGGTTCTGAGAGCCCGCAGGGTGTTGTGCGTGCGGTGATTCCTGTGTTGCCGGTGGTGGATACGGTGAAGACCGTGGATTCTGCTGGTTTGGTGACGGGTACTCCTTCGCGTGCGCAGATGCGTGCGGTGCAGACTCCTCAGGGTTTTGAGGTGGCTGCCCTGTTGGCGGCACATGAGCGTAGCCGTTCCCTGCCTGCTGAGGAGGCTGAGCTGTTGACTGATGATGCGATGGCGATGGAGGCGGCGGGTGAGCCGGTGTTGACGGTTGCCGGTGATGCGGATGCGTTTAAGGTGACGACTCCGATGGATTTGCGGGTTGCTCGCGCGCTGTTTGGTGATTCTGCTGCCTAAGCTTGCCGCCTAACGCCTCTTTTGCGGAGGCACTGCTGCTGAGAAGATGTTTGATCGATTGAAGGGTCCTGTGATGACTGTTATTCCTCGTGTTGGTACCGGTGTTGATGTCCACGCTTTTGGCGAAGAGGGCACTCCTCTGTATATTGCTGGTCTGCATTGGCCGGGTGAGCGTGGTTTGAGTGGCCATTCTGATGGTGATGTGGTGGCTCATGCTGCTGCGGACGCTCTTTTTGCCGCCTCCGACACGGGGGATTTGGGCTCTAATTTCGGTGTGGACCGCCCGGATATGAAGGGCGCTTCTGGTGTTCGTATTCTTTCTGAGGCTGCGGCGATTGTGCGTGCTGCTGGTTTTGAGATTGGTAATGTGAGCGTTCAGCTGGTGGGTAACCGCCCGAAGTTCTCTCCGCGCCGTGATGAGGCGAACCGTGTGCTGAGCGAGGCGGCGGGTGCTCCGGTGACGGTGATTGCGACGACTACTGATGGTTTGGGTTTGACGGGCCGCGGCGAGGGTGTGGCTGCTATTGCGACGGCGTTGGTGTACCCGCGTTCGTAGGTGTTTGGCTGCTTCGAGCCATTCTGTAACCTATCGCTGATTTACCGCCCCGGCGTCTGAGCCGACCCCGTAGAATGAGAGTGTGACTATGCGTTTTTATGATTCAGCTTCCGCGACTATTCGTGAGTTTGAGCCCGTCGTGCCCGGTGAGGCGCGTATCTATTATTGTGGTGCTACGGTGCAGGGTGAACCGCATCTGGGCCATATCCGTTCGGCGTTGGTTTTTGACCAGTTGAGCCGTTGGATGCGTTACCGCGGTTTGAAGGTGACGACGGTCCGCAATGTCACTGATATTGACGACAAGATTTTGGCGAAGTCTGCTGATTCTATGGAGCCCGGTTTTGAGGGTGAGTTCCCGAATGAGCAGTGGTGGGCGCTCGCGTACCGTTTTGAGAAGGTTTTTGCTCAGGCGTATGCGGCGCTGGGTATTGATCCGCCGACCTATGAGCCGCGCGCGACCGGTCATATTCCGGAGATGTTTGCCCTGATTCAGCGTCTGATTGAGCGTGGCCACGCGTATCCTGCGCTGGATGATTCTGGTGACGTGTATTTTGATGTGCGTTCGTGGGATAAGTATGGTGCGCTGACGAATCAGAGCGTTGAGGATATGCAGGATTCTGCGGATGCTGATCCGCGCGGTAAGCGTGACCCTCGCGATTTTGCCCTGTGGAAGGGCTATAAGGAGGGTGAGCCGCTGACTGCTTCGTGGGAGTCTCCGTGGGGTCGCGGCCGTCCGGGCTGGCACCTGGAGTGCTCGGCGATGGCCGGTAAGTATTTGGGTTCGCGTTTCGATATTCACGGTGGCGGTTTGGATTTGCGTTTCCCGCACCATGAGAATGAGCTGGCGCAGTCGACTGCTGCTGGTGATGATTTCGCGAACTTCTGGATGCATAACGGCATGGTCACCTATGAGGGTGAGAAGATGTCGAAGTCTATCGGTAATACGATTTCGCCGGCGCAGATGCTGCAGATGGCTCGTCCGCTGGTGGTTCGTTATTACCTGGGTAGTGCGCATTATCGTTCGATTCTTGATTACCGTCCGTCGTCTCTGCAGGAGGCGGCAACCGCTATTGAGCGTATTGAGGCGTTCCTTGCTGCAGCTCAGGATGTGCTGAAACCGGGTCGTGAGGTTCCGGAGGCTTTTGCTGAGGCTATGGATGATGACGTGAATATTCCGCGTGCTCTCGCGGTTCTGCATGAGCAGACTCGTGCGGGTAATGCGGCGCTTGCTGCTGGTGAGGATGCTTCGGAGGCGGCGAATGCTGTGATGGCTATGGCTGAGGTTCTGGGCTTGGCGCAGTTGATGAGCTTTAACGCTGAGGGCACTTCGGGTGCTGAGCATGAGGCTCTGGATGCGCTGATTCAGGCTGTGTTGGCGGAGCGTGCTGATGCTCGTGCTCAGAAGGATTGGGCGAAGGCTGATGCGATGCGTGATCTGTTGGCGTCTGCTGGTGTGCAGGTGAAGGATGGCGCGAATGGTTCGAGCTGGAGCGTTGGCTAGAGGGTGATGTGCCCCGCGTTTGTGCGTAAGGCTTAGGTCGCGCGGGTTTCTCTCGCGTAGACTCGTATTCATTACTTTGACGAAGGAAGAGAAGAATGGCTAAGGCAGGTTCGCGCCCGGGCGCTACCAGCAAGAAGAAGGGTGCTACTAAGGGCACTGGTGGTCACGGCCGTAAGGCGCTTGAGGGTAAAGGCCCTACTCCGAAGGCTGAGGACCGCGTTTATCACAAGGCGTATAAGATGAAGCGCGCGGCTGAGCGTCGTGCTGCTACCGGTACGAACCGTAAGTTCCAGACTCGTCTGGGCGGTAAGCGTGCTAGCGATGAGCTGGTGACTGGTCGTAATGCGGTGCTTGAGGCTCTGCGTACTGAGATTCCCTCGAAGCACTTGTACATCATGAGCCGTGTTGAGGTTGATGACCGCGTTCGCGAGATCATGACTATTGCGAATAAGCGCAATATTCCGATGCTGGAGATTCCGCGTAGCGAGCTGGATCGTTTGACTGATGGTTCTGTGCATCAGGGTGTTGCGATGCAGATTCCTCCGTACAAGTATCCGGACGCTACTGACCTGGTGCTGGATACTATGGAGCGTTGGCACTCGGGTAAGCTGTCGACTCCGCCGCTGTTTGTTGCTTTGGACGGTATTACTGATCCGCGTAACTTGGGTGCGATTATTCGTAGCGTGTCCGCGTTTAGCGGTGATGGCGTGATTATTCCTGAGCGTCGTTCGGCTGCTGTGACTGCTGGTGCGTGGAAGACTAGTGCTGGTGCGGCTGCTCGTATTCCTGTTGCGATGGCGACTAATCTGACTCGCGTGATTCAGCAGGCTAAGGAGCAGGGTATTTTCGTGATTGGTCTGGATGGCGGCGGCGATATTGAGTTGCCGGCTCTGGAGCTTGCGAATGAGCCGCTGTGCGTGGTGGTTGGTTCTGAGGGTAAGGGTTTGTCCCGCCTGGTGACTGAGAACTGCGATCAGATTGTGTCGATTCCGATTGATTCTGCGATGGAGTCTTTGAACGCGGCGATGGCTGTGGGTATTACTCTGTACGATGTTTCTCGTCGTCGCGCTTCCGCGAACTAAAGTTTTGAAGCTTGCGAGCTACGGGCTGTAGCTCTGTAGCTTGAACCCTATAGCTTGAACAAGGAGGGCGCCCCGTGAGGGGGTGCCCTCCTTTTCTGTGCTCTCCCCATATATAGGTGCTCATATATAGGGAGACTACAGAACTGGGAGGTACAGAACGGGGAAGTGCAGCGGTACAGATATGCGGGATACAGAGATGGGGGAGGGGGCGGAGCCCCTCTTCCCATCTTTTCTTCCCGTCTTCTCTTCTTATCTTCTTGATGCTGAGAGGCTTTTCTGCCCTTCTATATGGGCTCTTCAGGGAGCTTCTGCAGGTTTTTCGGGGTCTTTTGAAGGTTTTTAAACTTTTTTCAAAGAGCTTTTGAGGAGCTTATCCTGTGCTGACTAGGCGGTTTGGTGTCTGTGAGGGTGTTTGAGACCCTTTCAAGGCCCCACTTGTGTCCCACTTCACCCATTTTCGGGTTG